>NZ_DALYOQ010000010.1:0-93619 GCF_031974595.1 Pantoea sp. CTOTU46764
CCATCCCGGCCTTCCCCCGCAAGCGGGGGAAGGAGATGCTGCCACATGCAACTTCCCAACTATCATATTGCAGCATCTTCCTCCCCCATTTATGGGGGAGGACCGAGGAGGGGGGCAGCAAGCACGGACCGAGGAGGGGACAGCGCTCGCTGAACTATTTCTGCTCGCGGCGCTTAAACACCAATTCGTTCTCGCTGCTTTCCGCCCCATCAAGAAAATACCCATCCACATCGAACTTCTTCAGCTGCGCTGGCTTAGTCAGGCGGTTCTGAATCACATAGCGGCTCATCAAACCGCGCGCTTTCTTGGCGTAGAAGCTGATGACTTTGAACTTGCCGTTCTTCTCATCGAGGAACACCGGCTTGATCAACTCGGCGTTGAGTTTCTTCGGCTTGATGGCTTTGAAATACTCATCGGATGCCAGATTGATCAGCACGTCATCGCCTTGCTCAGCAATCGCCTCGTTTAACTTCTCAGTCAGCAAATCGCCCCAGAAGCCGTAAAGATCTTTGCCAGCCGGATTCGCCAGCTTGATGCCCATCTCCAGGCGATAAGGCTGCATCAAATCGAGTGGGCGCAGCAGACCGTATAATCCGGACAACATGCGCAGGTGCTGCTGGGCAAAATCGAAATCGTTGTCACTAAAGGTTTCGGCCTGCAAACCGGTATACACATCGCCTTTGAACGCCAGAATCGCCTGACGCGCATTCTCCAGCGAGAAGGGCGGCTGCCATTGGTTAAAACGATCGGCATTCAGGTGCGCCAGCTTGTCGCTAATGCCCATCAGTGAGCTGATTTGCGCCGGTGAAAGATCGCGCGCAACGTCAATTAATTGGTGTGATTTTTCTAACAGCGCCGGTTGGGTAAAGCGTTGTGTCGCCAGCGGGCTTTCATAGTCCAGTGTCTTCGCTGGTGAGATAACCATCAGCATCGTGTACGTCCTCTTTGACCCGCAGGTTTATCAGGGAATTGAAGGGAAAATGTCGCAAGGAGTGTAGCAAAAAAGCGGCATGGATCGGCAAATCGCTCCCATTTGTTAGCGCTATCGTAAAGGGCACTTCGTGGTGTTGCGCCGTCACTTGTGCGTGATATTATCGTAACAGCCTTTTACACCCTGACAGTCAACCTAAGAGAAAGAGAACCATGACGGACAAACTTACTTCCTTGCGTCAGCTGACTACTGTGGTCGCCGACACCGGTGATATCGCGGCAATGAAGCTTTACCAGCCGCAAGATGCGACCACCAACCCTTCTTTGATTCTCAACGCCGCTCAAATCCCTGAATACCGCAAACTGATTGACGAAGCCATTACCTGGGCACGTCAGCAGAGCAGCAACAAAGAAGATCAGCTGGCGCTGGTTTCTGACAAGCTGGCCGTCAACATTGGTCTGGAAATTCTCAAACTGATTCCAGGTCGCATCTCGACAGAAGTGGATGCGCGCCTCTCTTACGACACTGAAGCGAGCATCGCTAAAGCGCGTAGCCTGATCAAACTGTATAACGATGCGGGCATTAGCAATGACCGTATCCTGATCAAACTGGCGTCAACCTGGCAGGGTATCCGTGCTGCTGAGCAGCTGGAAAAAGAAGGCATCAACTGTAACCTGACGCTGCTGTTCTCCTTCGCGCAGGCGCGTGCGTGTGCCGAAGCCGGCGTGTTCCTGATCTCTCCATTCGTTGGCCGTATCCTCGACTGGTACAAGCAGAACACCGATAAGAAAGAGTACGCAGCACACGAAGATCCAGGCGTGGTATCTGTGGCTGAAATCTACAACTACTACAAGCAACACGGCTATGAAACCGTGGTGATGGGCGCGAGCTTCCGTAACGTTGGCGAAATCATTGAGCTGGCGGGCTGCGACCGTCTGACCATCTCTCCGGGCCTGCTGAAAGAGCTGGCTGAGAGCGAAGGTACCGTTGAGCGTAAACTGAGCTACACCGGCGAAGTGAAAGCGCGTCCAGCGAAGATGACTGAAGCTGAGTTCTTCTGGCAGCATAACCAGGATCCAATGGCGGTGACCAAACTGGCTGAAGGTATCCGCAACTTTGCCATCGATCAGGGCAAACTTGAGAAGATGATCGCCGAACTGCTGTAAGGTGATTGGCCGTGGCGGCGACAGGCTGCCACGGTTTTACGTTTTTCCCGCACTTCCTGTATTATCCTTTTACTTCCCACGTCATTTGCTGCCTTGCAGCCAACCACAGCGATAACTCTATGGATACTTTACGAATTGGATTAATTTCCGTTTCCGATCGTGCTGCTAACGGCATCTATCAGGATCAGGGCATTCCGGCGTTAGAGAGCTGGCTCGCCGCCGCGCTGGCGACGCCGTTTGAAATCGAAACGCGTCTGGTGCCGGATGAGCAACCCATGATTGAGCAGACGATCTGCGAGCTGGTCGATGAGCTGTTCTGCAATTTGGTGCTCACCACCGGCGGTACCGGGCCTGCGCGACGTGATGTAACGCCAGATGCCACGCTGGCGGTCGCCGACCGTGAAATGCCAGGCTTCGGCGAGCAGATGCGTCAAATCAGCCTGCAATTTGTGCCGACCGCCATTTTGTCGCGTCAGGTTGGCGTGATTCGCAAACAGTCATTGATCCTCAATCTGCCGGGTCAGCCAAAATCCATTAAAGAGACGCTGGAAGGACTGAAAGCGGAAGATGGGACGGTGAAGGTGCCGGGGATTTTTGCTGCTGTACCTTATTGTTTACAGCTGCTGGAAGGGCCCTATGTGGAAACACATGCCGATGTGGTAGCAGCTTTTCGCCCCAAAAGCGCCCGTCGTGAGACAAATGACTAAAAATCGGCATTTTCAGGCATAAAATCTAGCGGCACTGGTGTGGCAAAATATTGACGGTATAGTAATCCAATCTTTACATAAGTTGTTTTGCCTCTGGATACCGCTGGATTATGGATACGCACGCAACGCGTCGACTCAATGGACAGGATTACAAAACCCTGTCGCTGGCCGCCCTTGGTGGGGCGCTGGAATTCTACGACTTCATTATCTTCGTCTTCTTTGCCGCCGTGATCGGCGAGCTGTTCTTCCCGCCTGATATCCCCGAATGGCTGCGTCAGGTGCAGACCTTCGCCATCTTTGCTGCCGGTTATCTGGCGCGTCCGTTAGGCGGCATCATCATGGCGCACTTTGGTGACAAGGTTGGGCGTAAGAAGATGTTCAGCCTCAGCATTCTGTTGATGGCGCTGCCGACGTTAGCAATGGGTGCATTGCCCACTTATGCCAGCATCGGCATCGCTGCGCCGCTGTTGATGTTGCTGATGCGCGTGCTGCAAGGCGCGGCTATTGGCGGTGAAGTGCCAGGCGCGTGGGTGTTTGTCGCCGAACATGTGCCCGAAAAACGCATCGGTTTTGCCTGCGGCACGCTGACGGCGGGCTTAACCGCCGGCATTCTGCTCGGTTCACTGGTGGCAACGGTGCTGAACACCACGCTATCGCCTGCTGCGATTCGCGATCACGGCTGGCGCATTCCTTTCTTCCTCGGCGGGGTGTTTGGCCTGCTGGCGATGTATCTGCGTCGCTGGCTGCATGAAACGCCGGTGTTCCAGCAGATGCAGCAGCGCAAAGCGCTGGCAGAAAAAATGCCGCTGCAAACCATCCTCGCCAGTCATAAGCGCGGCATTGTGATTTCGATGCTGCTGACCTGGCTGCTGTCGGCCTGCATTGTGGTGGTGATTTTGATGGCACCAACGCTGATGCAGAAACAGCACGGCATTCCTGCCGCGCTCAGTCTGCAAGCCAACAGCTTCGCCACCATTATGCTGCTGCTGGGTTGCGTTATCGCCGGATGGCTGGTGGATCGTTTTGGTGCGGCGCGATCGCTGATGGTTGGTTCATTACTGCTGGCGATTGGCAGCTGGAACTTCTTCCATCAACTGGGCAGCACGCCGGAAATGCTGTTTATCTGGTATGGCTTAGCGGGCCTGAGCGTTGGCGTGGTAGGCGTGGTGCCGTTTGTGATGGTGCGCGCGTTTCCGGCGGCAGTGCGCTTTACCGGCATCTCGTTCTCTTACAATGTTGCTTACGCGATTTTTGGTGGCCTGACGCCAATAAGCGTGACGTTAATGATGAGCCTGACGCCAATGGCACCGGCCTGGTATGTGCTGGCGCTGGCGGTGATTGGCTTTATGGTGGGCATCTGGCTGTGGCGCGATAGCCGTCAGCAGCATGCGCAGTTGGATATGTCGCTGCACTCGTCATAATGCAAAAAGCGGAGCCAAGCAGCTCCGCTTTTTCATTTGTTACTCGCCAATCGGCAATACCGTACGGCCAAACTTCTCATTCAACACTTCGCCCATCGCCAGATAGAACGCGCTCGATCCGCAAATGATGCCAATCCAGCCAGCAAAGCGCAGCAGCACCGCGTTATCGGTCAGGTGGCCAATGGCCAGCAGCGCAAACAGCAGCGTCAGACTGGCGAAGATGAACTGCAACATTTTCGGTGAGTTGAGCGTACCGAGGAACAGGAACGCGGTGAACACGCCCCACAGCGCGAGATAGGCGCCAAGGAAGTGGCCGTCGGCTGCCTCTGCCAGCCCCAGTTTCGGCAGCAGCAGAATCGCCACTAACGTTAACCAGAAGCTGCCGTAAGAGGTAAAGGCGGTCAGCCCGAAGGTGTTGCCTTTCTTATACTCCAGCAGCCCGGCAAAAATTTGCGCGATGCCGCCGTAGAAAATACCCATCGCCAGGATGATCACATCCATCGCAAATAGGCCAGTGTTGTGTAAGTTGAGCAGGATGGTGGTCATACCGAATCCCATCAAGCCCAACGGGGCGGGATTCGCCAGCGTGGTATTGCTCATAATTCCTCAGAAGCAGCGTTGAAGATGTTGTTAGTGTTTTACCCCCGCGCAAACCGCTGGTGGCGCGAGGCGCTGCATAATAAGCGGCCTCTTTTTGGCCAACTTTGATCTGAATCGACCAGAGAATGAAATTTTTTTTAGTTTTAACCCTTGATGCGCATCGAACCGGCCCCATTTACTTGTCATCGAGCGTTGTGAGGCAGCAAAAAAAGCCTGCTTCAGCAGTTGAAAGTGGTCAGTTTGACCGCATCTCTGTTTCACAACCCTAATTGGCAAAGAATTTAAGTGGGAGATGTTTAGATGGGTAAGATTATTGGTATTGACTTGGGTACAACCAACTCATGTGTTGCAGTTATGGATGGTGGTAAAGCACGCGTGCTGGAAAACGCCGAAGGCGACCGCACCACGCCGTCGATCATTGCGTATTCACAGGATGGCGAAACTCTGGTTGGTTCACCGGCTAAACGTCAGTCTGTGACCAACCCGCAGAATACCCTGTTTGCGATTAAGCGCCTGATTGGCCGTCGCTTCCAGGACGAAGAAGTACAGCGTGATATCAAAATCATGCCTTACAAAATCATCGGCGCGGATAATGGCGACGCATGGCTGGACGTGAAAGGTCAGAAAATGGCACCGCCGCAGATCTCTGCTGAAGTGCTGAAAAAGATGAAGAAAACCGCGGAAGATTTCCTCGGTGAAGCAGTCACTGAAGCGGTTATCACCGTTCCAGCTTACTTCAACGATGCGCAGCGTCAGGCGACCAAAGACGCCGGCCGTATCGCGGGTCTGGAAGTAAAACGTATCATCAACGAACCAACCGCAGCTGCACTGGCTTACGGTCTGGATAAAGGTCAGGGCAACCGCACCATTGCGGTATACGACCTGGGCGGCGGTACTTTCGATATCTCAATCATTGAGATCGACGACGTTGATGGCGAGAAAACCTTTGAAGTTCTGGCAACCAACGGTGATACCCATCTTGGTGGTGAAGACTTCGATAGCCGTCTGATTAACTATCTGGTGGCCGAATTTAAGAAAGATCAGGGCATCGATCTGCACAACGATCCGCTGGCCATGCAGCGTCTGAAAGAAGCGGCAGAGAAAGCTAAGATCGAGCTCTCTTCAGCGCAGCAGACCGATGTTAACCTGCCGTACATCACGGCGGATGCGACCGGTCCTAAGCACCTGAACATCAAAGTAACGCGTGCGAAACTGGAATCTCTGGTTGAAGATTTGGTATCTCGCTCAATCGAGCCGTTGAAAGTGGCTCTGCAAGATGCGGGTCTGTCTGTTTCAGACATCAACGACGTGATCCTGGTAGGCGGTCAAACGCGTATGCCAATGGTTCAGGCTAAAGTGACTGAGTTCTTCGGTAAAGAGCCACGTAAAGACGTGAACCCGGATGAAGCGGTAGCCGTGGGTGCTGCGGTTCAGGGCGGCGTGTTGGCGGGTGAAGTGAAAGACGTTCTGCTGCTGGACGTTACCCCGCTGTCGCTGGGTATCGAAACCATGGGCGGCGTGATGACGTCGCTGATCAGCAAGAACACCACCATCCCAACTAAGCACAGCCAGGTGTTCTCGACTGCTGAAGATAACCAGTCTGCCGTGACCATTCACGTGCTGCAGGGTGAGCGTAAGCGTTCAGGCGATAACAAATCACTGGGCCAGTTCAACCTCGACGGTATCCAGGCTGCACCGCGCGGTATGCCGCAGATCGAAGTCACCTTCGATATTGATGCGGATGGTATCCTGCACGTGTCGGCGAAAGACAAAAACAGCGGTAAAGAGCAGAAGATCACCATCAAGGCTTCTTCTGGTCTGAATGAAGAAGAGATCGAAAAAATGGTGCGTGACGCGGAAGCGAACGCCGAGTCTGACCGCAAGTTCGAAGAGCTGGTTCAGACCCGTAACCAGGGCGATCAGATTTCGCACAGCACCCGTAAGCAACTGGACGAAGCGGGCGACAAACTGTCTGCAGACGACAAAGCACCAATCGAAGCGGCGTTGACCGAGCTGAACACCGCGCTGAAAGGCGAAGACAAAGCGGAAATCGAAGCCAAAATGCAGGCATTGATGGAAGTGTCCAGCAAACTGATGGAGCTGGCACAGCAGCAGGGTCAGGCAGCAGATGCAGGCGATGCTTCTGCACAGAAAGAAGACGACGTTGTCGACGCTGAGTTTGAAGAAGTTAAAGACAAAAAATAATTGCCCCTGACCGGGCGCGATGGCTGGCCTGACAGCCGTTGAAACCAGCACGGGCGTAGGAGATCTCTCCACGCCCGTGCGATCATGTTAAGGGCAGAACAAATATGGCTAAGAGTGATTTATACGAGATCTTAGGCGTCTCTAAATCCGCAGATGAGCGTGAAATCAAAAAGGCTTACAAGCGCCTGGCGATGAAATACCATCCGGACCGTAATCCGGACAATAAAGAAGCCGAAGCAAAGTTTAAAGAAATTAAGGAAGCCTACGAAATTCTGACCGACGCACAGAAGCGTGCGGCTTACGACCAATATGGTCATGCAGCCTTTGAACAAGGTGGCATGGGCGGCGGTGGCGGCTTCGGCGGCGGCGGTGCTGACTTCAGCGATATCTTTGGCGACGTATTTGGCGATATTTTTGGTGGTGGCCGCCGTCAGCGTGCCTCACGTGGCGCCGATTTACGCTACAACATGGAGCTAACGCTGGAAGAAGCGGTACGCGGCGTGACCAAAGAGATCCGCATTCCAACTCTGGAAGAGTGCGATGTCTGCCACGGCAGCGGCGCGAAAGCGGGGACCAAACCGCAGACCTGTCATACTTGTCATGGCGCAGGCCAGGTGCAGATGCGTCAGGGCTTCTTCACCGTGCAGCAGGCGTGTCCGACCTGTCACGGTCGCGGTTCAGTGATCAAGGATCCGTGCAATGCTTGTCATGGACACGGTCGTGTTGAGCGCAGTAAAACCCTGTCGGTGAAAATCCCTGCAGGCGTGGATACCGGCGATCGCATTCGTCTGACCGGCGAAGGTGAAGCGGGCGAACACGGCGCACCAGCGGGCGATCTGTACGTTCAGGTTTCGGTGAAAAAACACCCGATCTTCGAGCGTGAAGATAACAACCTGTATTGCGAAGTGCCGATTAATTTCGCGATGGCAGCATTGGGTGGCGAGATTGAAGTGCCAACGCTTGATGGCCGCGTGAACCTGAAAGTGCCTTCTGAAACGCAAACCGGCAAGCTGTTCCGCATGCGCGGTAAAGGCGTGAAATCGGTGCGTGGCGGTGCGGTGGGTGATTTGCTGTGTCGTGTGGTGGTGGAAACGCCAGTCAGCCTCAACGACAAACAGAAAGCGTTGCTGCGCGAACTGGAAGAGAGTTTTGGTGGCCCGAGCGGCGAGAAAAACAGTCCGCGCTCCAAAAGCTTCCTCGACGGTGTGAAGAAGTTCTTTGACGATTTAACGCGTTAATTCCATCAGTTATGCAGTCACAAAGCGGAGAGGAAACTCTCCGCTTTTTTTATGTTTTGCCGCTAAACGGTCGCTCCTGATGTAAGCTCAACCTGCCTTGCGTGTGATATGAGCTGAAATGCCCTCATAATGCATCGGCATTGCCGAGCAATTAACGAGATATAAGCTGCTTTTAACGAGGTGTCTGAATCGCTACACTTCTCAGCCAAAATGTCTCTACTCAGGAGGAGTTGTGAACAAACCCCGTTCTATTCGAAGCTTGCTGAAAAGCTTTATCGCCAGTGACGCCAGCAACGGCATGGTGCTGATTTTGGCGGCCGTTGCGGCGATGATTTTGGCGAACAGCGCAGAAACCGCTCAAGGTTATCAATCGTTTCTTGCCGAGCCGGTGCAAATTCGCTTTGGCGCATTAGACATCAGCAAAAACCTGCTGCTGTGGATCAACGATGCCATGATGGCGCTGTTTTTCCTGGTGATTGGTTTGGAAGTGAAACGTGAGCTGATCACCGGTGAACTCGCTAGCCGCGATCGCGCTATTTTCCCGGTGATTGCGGCAATTGGCGGCATGGTTATGCCAGGACTGATTTTCCTGATGCTCAATCATGGCGATCCTATTGCACGTAACGGCTGGGCAATTCCTACCGCGACCGATATCGCCTTTGCTTTGGGCGTGCTGGCGCTGCTAGGCAGCCGCGTGCCGACCGCGCTGAAAGTGTTCCTGATGGCGCTGGCGATTATTGATGATCTTGGCGCTATCGTGATCATCGCGCTGTTCTACACCAGCGATCTTTCGGTGTTGTCGTTGAGCGTGGCGGCGGGTGCGATTGTGCTGCTGGCGATTCTCAATCGTTGCGGCGTGCGTAACATTGCCATCTATATGTTGGTCGGCATTGTGCTGTGGACGGCGGTGCTCAAATCGGGTGTGCACGCAACGTTAGCGGGCGTGATTGTTGGCTTCTTTGTGCCGCTGGAAGAGAAGAATGGTCATTCTCCGGCCGAGCATCTGGCGCATGGTTTGATGCCGTGGGTCAACTGGCTGATTCTGCCGCTGTTCGCTTTCGCTAACGCCGGCATCTCGCTGAGCGGCATTACCTTTATGGATGCGCTGTCGCCAGAGCCGCTGGGCATCATTCTCGGCTTACTGATTGGTAAACCGTTGGGCATCACGTTGTTCTGCTGGCTGGCAGTGAAGTGGCGGCTGGCGGTACTACCGGGAGGCACCACCCTACGCGATATCATGGCGATTGGTGTGCTGTGCGGTATCGGCTTTACTATGTCGATCTTTATTAGTTCGCTGGCGTTTGATGCCGCCCACGAGCAACTGGTGACCTTCTCCAAACTGGGGATTCTCAGTGGCTCGCTGCTTTCGGCGATCATTGGTTACACGCTGCTGCGCATCAAACTGCGTTAAAAGAGGAAGGAGGCGAAAGCCTCCTTTTTTTGCCGATGAATCAGCTCAATTTTAATCATCTCTACTATTTCTGGCAGGTGTGTAAAACCGGCTCGGTGGTGCGTGCGGCGGATGTGCTGTGCCTGGCGCCACAGACGGTTACTGGCCAGATTAAATCGCTGGAAGAGCAACTCGGCGGCGTGCTGTTTCGCCGTCAGGGACGCGGTTTGGTGCCCAATGAGCTTGGGCAACTGGTGTTCCGCTATGCCGATCGCATGTTCATGCTGAGTCAGGAGATGCTCGATATCGTTAACTACCGCAAAGAGTCGCATCTGCTGTTTGATGTAGGCGTGGCGGATGCGCTGTCAAAGCAACTGGTGAGTAAGGTGCTGGAGGCGGCAGTGGTGGCTGAAGAGAGAATCCATTTACGCTGTTTTGAATCAACGCATGAGATGCTGCTGGAACAGCTGAGCCAACACAAGCTGGATATGATCCTTTCCGATTGCCCGATTGATTCCACTCAGCAGGAAGGGCTGTTTTCGGTCAAGCTGGGCGAGTGTCCGATCAGCTTCTGGTGCAACACGCCGTTACCTAAGCTGCCGTTTCCCGCTTGTCTGGAAGAGCGGCGCTTGCTGATTCCTGGTCGTCGCTCAATGCTGGGCCGCAAACTGCTGAACTGGATCCACAGCCAGGGCTTGCAGGTGGAGATTCTGGGTGAGTTTGATGATGCGGCCTTAATGAAGGCATTTGGTGCGCTGAACAACGCGATATTTGTGGCTCCCACACTGTATGGTGACGAGATTTACCGGGATGACGCCATCAAAGAGATTGGACGGTTGGATGCGGTGATGGAGGAGTATCACGTGATTTTTGCCGAACGGATGATTCAGCATCCGGCGGTACAGCGGATCTGCCATCGCGACTTCAGTGCGCTGTTTACCCCTGAATTGCAGGCATAAAAAAACCGGCTAAGCGCCGGTTCTTTTTTACAAAGCGATAAACAGACAGGCGATTAAGCCAGTTTGTTGATCTGTGCAGTCAGGTTTGCTTTATGACGTGCAGCTTTGTTTTTGTGGATCAGACCTTTAGCAGCCTGACGGTCCACGAGTGGTTGCATTTCGTTGAATGCGTTCTGCGCAGCAGCTTTGTCGCCTGTTGCGATAGCCGCGTATACTTTCTTGATGAAAGTACGCATCATTGAACGGTTGCTTGCGTTATGCTTGCGACGTTTCTCAGATGTTACGGCGCGTTTCTTAGCTGATTTGATATTAGCCAAGGTCCAACTCCCAAATGTGATCTATATGGACAAATCAAAGGCCGAGGACTATGCCTTTTGCGCCTTCTTATGTCAATGGATTTGTGCAAATAAGCGTCGTTTTAAAAACAACACTCGATTACGTAATTGATGGCGCAGGATTCTACCAGCAACGCGGCGTTGAATACAGTATTTCGCAGCAAAAATCTTCAGATCCTTGCTAAGCAACTGGCTACGCGTGGAATAAGCCGCGCCAGAAGCAGGAAAGGCACGTATACGGGTTAACCTAAACGCCATTCAAGGGTATAATCCGCCGATTTCCACCGGTTTGAGTCAGCCATGAAGTTTATCCGCGGTATTTATAATCTGAAAGAGCAGCATCGCGGCTGCGTCCTGACCATTGGTAATTTCGACGGCGTACATCGCGGCCACCAGGCTTTGATGGCTGAATTAATTGCTGAGGGACGAAAACGCAATCTGCCGGTGGTGGTGATGGTCTTTGAGCCACAACCGCTTGAACTGTTTGCAGGCGATAAAGCCCCGGCGCGCCTTACGCGTTTGCGTGAAAAACTGAAATACCTCGAACAAGCGGGCGTTGATGCCGTACTTTGCCTACGTTTTGATCGTCGCTTCGCTGCGCATTCGGCGCAGAGTTTTATTTCCGAATTGCTGGTGGACAAGCTCAACGTCAAGTTCCTGGCCGTCGGCGATGATTTCCGCTTCGGCGCTGGTCGCCAGGGGGATTTCCTGTTATTACAGAAGGCCGGTGCGGAGTATGGCTTTGAGGTCATCAGCACCCAAACTTATTGCGATAGCGGCAAGCGCATCAGCAGCACCGCCGTTCGTCAGGCGCTGGCGCAGGATGATTTTGCGCAAGCCGAAGCGCTGCTGGGCCATCCGTTCAGCATCTCAGGTCGCGTAGTGCATGGCGATGCACTCGGGCGCACCATCGGTTTCCCAACGGCTAATCTCCCTTTGCGTCGCACTGTTACGCCGGTTAAAGGCGTGTTTGCAGTGGAAGTGTTGGGCCTCGGCGATCAGCCGCTGCCTGGCGTGGCCAATATTGGTACGCGCCCAACGGTAAAAGGTTTACGTCAGCAGCTTGAAGTTCACCTGCTCGACACAAATATGAATCTCTATGGGCGTCACATTGAAGTGGTGCTGAAACAGAAGATTCGCGATGAACAGCGTTTCGCTTCGCTGGACGCGCTGAAAGAACAAATTGCGAAAGATGTGGTGACGGCCCGCCAATTCTTTGGGCTAAAAACACCGGTTTAATGACCGAAATACGGAATCGAGAATCTGATGAGTGACTATAAATCTACCCTGAATTTGCCGGAAACGGGGTTCCCGATGCGTGGCGATCTGGCCAAGCGTGAACCGGGAATGCTGCAACGTTGGTATGATGACAACCTGTACGGCATCATCCGCGAAGCCAAGAAAGGGAAAAAAACCTTTATTTTGCATGATGGCCCTCCTTATGCGAACGGCAGCATTCATATTGGTCACTCAGTTAACAAGATTCTGAAAGACATTATCGTTAAGTCGAAAGGCATGGCGGGCTATGACTCGCCGTACGTTCCCGGTTGGGACTGCCACGGTTTGCCGATTGAGCACAAAGTTGAGCAGATGATTGGTAAGCCGGGCGAGAAAGTCAGCGCGGCTGAATTCCGTGCCGCTTGCCGCCAATACGCGGCGGAGCAGGTTGAAGGTCAGAAAAATGACTTCATCCGTCTCGGCGTGCTGGGCGACTGGGATCGTCCTTACCTGACGATGAACTTCCAGACCGAAGCCAACATCATTCGTGCGCTGGGTAAAATCATCGGCAACGGCCATCTGCACAAAGGCGCGAAGCCGGTGCACTGGTGCATGGATTGCCGCTCGGCGCTGGCTGAAGCGGAAGTGGAGTATTACGACAAAACTTCACCATCCATCGACGTGATGTTCAATGCCGTTGATGCTGATGCAGTGCGCGCGAAGTTTGGTGTTGCCGCGTCAGAAGGCCCGGTTTCACTGGTGATCTGGACCACCACGCCGTGGACCATGCCAGCCAACCGCGGTATCTCGCTGCATCCGGAATTTGAATATCAGCTGCTGCAGATCGAAGGTCGCAGCCTGATCCTCGCCAAAGAGATGGTTGAGAGCGTGATGAAGCGCGCCGGCATCAGTGACTGGAAAGTGCTGGGCGAATGCAACGGCGCGGCGCTGGAGCTGCAACTGTTCCAGCATCCGTTCCTCGAGCAAATCCAATCCAAAGTGGTGCTGGGTGAGCACGTGACGCTGGAAGCCGGTACCGGTGCGGTACATACCGCGCCAGGCCATGGTCCGGATGACTATGTTATCGGTCAGAAATACGGTCTGGAAACCGCCAATCCGGTGGGGCCAGATGGCGCGTATCTGCCAGGCACCTATCCCACGCTGGATGGGGTAAACGTCTTTAAGGCCAACGACATGATCGTTGAGCTGCTGAAAGAGAAGGGCGCGCTGCTGCACGTTGAGAAACTGCTGCACAGCTACCCGCACTGCTGGCGTCACAAAACGCCGATCATCTTCCGTGCTACGCCACAATGGTTCATCAGCATGGATCAGAAAGGCCTGCGTGCACAGTCGCTGAAAGAGATCAAAGGCGTGCAGTGGATCCCGGATTGGGGCCAGGCGCGTATCGAAGCGATGGTGGCGAACCGTCCAGACTGGTGTATCTCACGTCAGCGTACGTGGGGCGTGCCGATGGCGCTGTTCGTGCACAAAGAGAGTGAGCAGCTGCATCCGGATACGCTGGAGCTGATGGAGAAAGTCGCCAAGCTGGTTGAGCAGGACGGCATTCAGGCGTGGTGGGATCTCGATCCGCGCGACCTGATGGGCGACGACGCTGACCACTACGTTAAAGTGCCAGACACCTTAGACGTGTGGTTCGACTCCGGATCAACCAGCTACGCGGTAGTCGATGCGCGTCCGGAATTCGGTGGTCATACGCCGGATATGTATCTGGAAGGTTCTGATCAGCATCGCGGCTGGTTCATGTCTTCTCTGATGATCTCCACCGCGATGAAAGGCAAAGCGCCTTATCGTCAGGTACTGACGCACGGTTTTACCGTGGATGGTCAGGGCCGCAAGATGTCGAAATCAATCGGCAACACCGTGGCGCCACAGGATGTGATGGATAAGCTGGGCGCGGATATTCTGCGTCTGTGGGTCGCCTCTACCGATTACTCCGGTGAGATGGCGGTCTCCGACGAAATCCTCAAGCGTGCCGCAGACAGCTATCGTCGTATCCGTAACACCGCGCGTTTCCTGCTGGCTAACCTTGCTGGCTTCAACCCGGCGACCGATTGCGTCAAGCCGGAAGAAATGGTGGTGGTGGATCGCTGGGCGGTTGGCCGTGCGCTGGCAGCGCAGCAGGATATCGTGCACTCCTACGAAAACTACGATTTCCACGAAGTGGTGCAGCGTCTGATGCACTTCTGCTCTATCGAAATGGGCTCGTTCTATCTCGATGTGATCAAAGATCGTCAGTACACCGCGAAAGGCGACAGCCTGGCGCGTCGCAGCTGCCAAACCGCGCTGTGGCATATCGTTGAAGCGCTGGTGCGCTGGATGGCGCCAATCATGTCCTTCACCGCAGACGAAATCTGGGGCTACCTGCCGGGCGAGCGCGCGAAATACGTGTTCACTGAAGAGTGGTACCAGGGTCTGTTTGGTCTGGCGGATAACGAAGCGCTGAACGACGCCTATTGGGATGATCTGCTGAAAGTGCGCGGCGAAGTGAACAAGGTCATCGAGCAAGCGCGAAGTGACAAACGCATCGGTGGCGCGCTGGAAGCCACGGTTACGCTGTATGCGGATGCCGAGCTGGCCGCTAAGCTGCAGGCGTTGGGCGATGAGCTGCGTTTCGTGCTGTTAACTTCAGGCGCAACCGTGGCGGATTACGCCACTGCCAGCGATGAAGCGCAGCAGAGCGAACTGTTCAAAGGTCTGAAAATCGCGCTGCACAAAGCAGAAGGCGAGAAATGTCCGCGCTGCTGGCATTACACTACTGACGTTGGCCAGAATCCTGAGCACGCTGCGGTATGTGGCCGTTGCTACACTAACGTGTCCGGAAACGGCGAGCAGCGGAAATTTGCCTGATGAGTAAAGCTATTTCTTCGACCGGTTTGCGCTGGCTTTGGCTGGTGCTGGTGGTGATCGCCATCGATTTTGGCAGCAAAATGTGGGTCATGGATAACATGATGCTGCATGAAACGCAGCCGCTGATGCCGTTCCTGAATCTGTTCTACGCGCACAACTATGGCGCGGCGTTCAGCTTCCTGGCGGACAAAGGCGGCTGGCAGCGCTGGTTCTTTGCCGGCATCGCCATTGCTATCGTCGTGGCGCTGTTGGTGATGATGTATCGCAATGCTGCCAGCAACAAATTAACCAATATTGCCTACGCGCTGATTATCGGCGGGGCGTTGGGTAACCTGTTTGACCGTTCGTATCACGGCTTTGTGGTCGATTTTATCGACTTCTATGTCGGAGACTGGCACTTCGCGACCTTCAACATCGCCGACTGTGCCATCTGTATCGGCGCGGCGCTGGTGGTGCTGGAAGGTTTTCTCAGCCCGAACGGCAAACCGGCAAAAGACAAAGGGTAAAAAAATGAGTGAGTCTGTTCAGCGCGATAGCGCGTTGCTGGTGCATTTTACGCTGAAGCTGGAAGATGGCTCGACGGCCGAATCCACGCGCGCCAACGGCAAACCTGCGCTGTTCTGTCTGGGCGATGGCAGCCTTTCAGCCGCGCTGGAACAGCAACTTCTGGGGCGTAAAGTGGGCGACAAGCACGCCTTTACCCTCGAGCCGGAGGATGCCTTCGGCGGCACCAGCCCGGATCTGGTTCAGTACTTTTCGCGTCGTGACTTTAACGACGCGGGCGAGCCGGAAGTCGGTGCCATCATGCTGTTCAGCGGCCGTGGCGGCAGCGAAATGCCTGGCGTGATCCGTGAAGTTTCCGGCGACTCCATCACCGTAGATTTCAACCATCCGCTGGCGGGTCAGCGCATTCAGTTTGATATTGAAGTGCTGGAGATTGATCCGGCGCTGGAGGCCAACGATGCAAATCCTGTTAGCTAACCCACGCGGTTTCTGCGCAGGCGTTGATCGCGCCATCAGCATCGTCGAGCGCGCGCTGGAGATGTACGGCGCGCCCATCTACGTGCGTCATGAAGTGGTGCATAACCGCTACGTGGTGAGCAGCTTGCGCGAACGTGGAGCGATCTTTATTGAGGAGATCGCTGAAGTGCCGGATAACGCCATTCTGATCTTCTCCGCACACGGCGTATCGCAAGCGGTTCGCGCCGAAGCCAAAGCGCGTAACCTCACCATGCTGTTTGATGCTACCTGTCCGCTGGTGACCAAAGTGCATATGGAAGTGGCGCGCGCCAGCCGTAAAGGTGTCGAAGCGATTCTCATTGGTCACGCGGGGCATCCGGAAGTGGAAGGCACCATGGGCCAGTACAGCAATCCCAACGGCGGCATGTATCTGGTGGAATCACCGGAAGATGTGTTCAAGCTGAACGTCAAAGATGAGAGCAACCTGTGCTTTATGACGCAGACCACGCTGTCAGTCGATGATACTTCGGACGTGATTGATGCACTGCGTCAGCGCTTCCCGGCGATTATCGGTCCACGTAAAGATGACATCTGCTACGCCACCACCAATCGTCAGGAAGCCGTTCGCGTGCTGGCGCGAGATGCTGAAGTGGTACTGGTAGTGGGATCGAAAAACTCCTCTAACTCGAACCGTCTGGCCGAACTGGCGCAGCGTGCTGGTAAGCTGGCGAAGCTGATCGATTCGGCTGATGACATTCAGGAAGAGTGGGTCAAAGATAAGCAGATCATCGGCGTCACTGCGGGCGCATCTGCTCCAGATATTCTGGTGCAGCAGGTGATTCAGCGTCTGCGTGAGCTCGGCGGTGAAGCGGCGATTGAGCTGATTGGCCGTGAAGAGAACATTGTGTTTGAAGTACCGAAAGAGCTTCGCGTTGACGTGCGTAACGTGCAGTAAGCGGTTCACACCGCAGTAAAATCAGGCCGACATTGTTCGGCCTTTTCTTTGCCTGTCGCAGCCAGAAATCCCACTTCCAGCATGCGGGATTGCTTTTACTGATAATGTTTCGCGGCTGGCATAAAATTCTTATATCCCTTTATTATTGTGGCGTGACTGTTATCTGACCGTTAACCTGTTTACGCTTTACATGCATAGATTTGTATCAGGAATGAATAATTATGAGTGAAATCCGCATTGCTATCGTTGGTGCGCCGGGTCGCATGGGACGCAATTTGATTCAGGCCGCACAGCAGGCGGAAGGTGTCGCGCTCGGCGCGGCACTGGCGCGTAGCGGTTCGTCATTGCTGGGCGTTGATGCTGGCGAACTGGCGGGCATCGGCAAAACGGGCGTGATTGTCTCTGACGATCTGCAAAAGGTGGTTAACGACTTCGATATCCTGATCGATTTCACCCGTCCGGAAGGCACGCTGGAGTATCTGGCGTTTTGTCGCCAGCACAACAAAGCGATGGTGATCGGCACCACCGGTTTTGATGAAGCCGGTAAAGCGGCGATTCGCGCGGCAGCTGAAGAGATTGGCATCGTGTTCGCTGCCAATTTCAGCGTGGGCGTCAATCTGGTGCTGAATCTGCTGCAGCAGGCGGCGAAGGTAATGGGCGACTACGCGGATATTGAAATCGTTGAAGCGCACCATCGTCATAAAGTTGATGCACCATCAGGTACAGCGCTGGCGATGGGCGAGGCGATTGCCGATGCCATGAAGTGGAATCTGAATGAGCACGCGGTATATGCCCGTGAAGGTCATACCGGTGAGCGTAAAGCGCAAACCATCGGATTTGCTACCGTGCGCGCCGGCGATATCGTGGGTGAACACACGGCGATGTTTGCAGATATTGGTGAGCGTGTAGAGATTACCCACAAGGCTTCCAGCCGTATGACCTTTGCAAATGGTGCAGTTAAGGCGGCAAGTTGGTTAAAGAACAAGAAATCTGGCCTTTATGATATGCGTGATGTGCTGGATTTATCGATGTTGTGAGTGTTGTGAACCATCGTGATGTGGTTATTTCAATCGGTAAGACCTTGATTGACGAGGGTAATGTGATCATTGCCCTTTATTTTATCTATAAATAGGTGTTTTGTCTTTTTTTCACTTCGAAGTGCTTATTTGTCGTGATTGGTGAGCGTTTATCAGGCTTGCAATGGCTAGTTTTGACCATTTGGTCAAAAATTTATGCGTGTTAGCATCACTTTGCCATTATTGCTGTCAGGCAACCGATTATTTTTCCGAGTTATCTCACTCTTTTGTCGCCTTTCACCGTTTTTAACATTCAGTTGCCCGAAATATACAAAAAAATAACCACATGTTGTAGACAAGGTGCGGGGCGATCATTAGAATGCGCGCAATTTGCCAAAATTCGAGTACTCAGGCGGGTTTTGCATTGATTCTGCCACTGGTTTTGAATTAATATGCAAATATTGTGACTGTTTATTCCCTGGAGGATGTTTTGATTAAGTCAGCGCTCTTGGTTCTGGAAGACGGAACCCAATTCCACGGTCGGGCCATCGGGGCTACGGGGTCGGCAGTGGGAGAAGTTGTTTTCAACACTTCAATGACCGGTTATCAAGAAATCCTCACTGATCCTTCCTATTCCCGCCAAATCGTTACCCTCACTTATCCCCATATCGGCAATGTTGGCGTTAACGCCGCCGATGAAGAATCCAGCCAAATCCATGCTCAAGGCCTCGTTATTCGCGATCTGCCGCTGATTACCAGCAACTTCCGCAGTGAAGAAAGTCTGTCAGCTTACCTGCAGCGCAATAACATCGTTGGCATCGCCGATATCGACACGCGCAAATTGACCCGTTTGCTGCGCGAGAAGGGCGCACAGAGCGGCTGCATTATTGCGGGTGATAATCCGGATGCCGCACTGGCGCTGCAGAAAGCGCAGGCGTTCCCGGGCTTGAAAGGCATGGACTTGGCGAAAGAAGTGACCACCGCTGAAACCTACGCGTGGCAGCAAGGTAGCTGGACACTGGAAGGTGACCTGCCGGAACAGAAAACGGCGGAAGAGCTGCCGTTCCATGTGGTGGCGTACGATTACGGCGCTAAGCGCAACATCCTGCGCATGCTGGTGGATCGCGGCTGCCGCCTGACGGTAGTACCGGCGCAAACCCCGGCGGAAGAGGTTCTTGCACTCAATCCAGACGGTATTTTCCTGTCGAACGGTCCTGGCGACCCGGAGCCGTGCGACTACGCGATTAACGCCATTCAGGCGTTCCTGAAAACCGATGTTCCGGTATTCGGTATCTGCCTTGGCCATCAGCTGTTAGCGCTGGCGAGCGGTGCCAAAACCATCAAGATGAAACTCGGCCACCACGGCGGCAACCATCCGGTGAAAGATCTCGACAACAATACCGTGATGATCACCGCGCAGAACCACGGTTTTGCGGTGGATGACAGCCAGTTGCCGGCCAATCTGCGCGTGACGCATGTGTCGCTGTTCGACCAAACCGTGCAGGGCATTCATCGCACTGACAAACCGGCCTTCAGCTTCCAGGGACACCCGGAAGCGAGCCCAGGCCCGCACGATGCGGCGCCACTGTTCGATCACTTTATCGAACTGATCGAAGCATACCGTTCTAACGCGAAGTAATCAGGAGCCCACGATGCCAAAACGTACAGACATAAAATCCATCCTGATTCTTGGTGCTGGCCCGATCGTTATCGGCCAGGCATGTGAATTTGACTACTCCGGTGCGCAGGCGTGTAAAGCGCTGCGCGAAGAGGGCTACCGCGTCATTCTGGTTAACTCCAACCCGGCAACCATTATGACCGACCCGGAAATGGCTGATGCGACTTACATCGAGCCGATTCACTGGGAAGTGGTACGCAAGATTATCGAAAAAGAGCGTCCGGATGCGGTGCTGCCAACCATGGGTGGTCAGACAGCGCTGAACTGTGCGCTGGAGCTGGAGCGTCAGGGCGTGCTGGCTGAGTTCGGCGTCACCATGATTGGTGCAACTGCCGATGCCATCGATAAAGCTGAAGATCGTCGTCGCTTCGACGTGGCGATGAAGAGCATTGGTCTGGGCACCGCACGTTCCGGTATCGCGCACACCATGGAAGAAGCGCTGGCGGTGGCCGAAGACGTTGGCTTCCCGTGCATCATTCGCCCTTCCTTTACCATGGGCGGCACCGGCGGCGGTATCGCTTATAACCGTGAAGAGTTCGAAGAGATTTGCGAACGCGGTCTCGACTTGTCGCCAACCAATGAGCTGCTGATTGATGAGTCGCTGATTGGCTGGAAAGAGTACGAGATGGAAGTGGTGCGTGATAAAAACGACAACTGCATCATCGTCTGCTCGATCGAAAACTTCGATGCGATGGGTATTCACACCGGTGACTCCATCACCGTAGCGCCGGCGCAAACCCTGACTGACAAAGAATACCAAATCATGCGTAACGCCTCGCTGGCGGTGCTGCGTGAAATCGGTGTCGAAACTGGCGGTTCGAACGTCCAGTTCTCGGTGAACCCGAAAGATGGCCGCATGATCGTCATCGAAATGAACCCGCGCGTATCGCGTTCGTCAGCGCTGGCTTCGAAAGCGACCGGCTTCCCGATTGCCAAAGTGGCGGCGAAACTGGCGGTGGGCTTCACCCTCGATGAGCTGATGAACGACATTACCGGCGGCTTAACGCCAGCGTCGTTCGAACCTTCTATCGACTACGTCGTTACCAAGATTCCTCGCTTCAACTTCGAGAAGTTCGCCGGTGCCAACGATCGTCTGACAACGCAGATGAAATCAGTGGGCGAAGTGATGGCGATTGGCCGTACCTTCCAGGAATCGATGCAGAAAGCGCTGCGCGGTCTGGAAGTCGGTGCCAACGGTTTCGATCCGAAAGTCAGCCTTGACGATCCCGAAGCGTTAACGCGCATTCGTCGCGAACTGAAAGATGCTGGTTCTGACCGTATCTGGTACATCGCTGATGCATTCCGTGCAGGTATGTCGGTTGATGGCGTGTTCAACCTCACCAACATCGATCGCTGGTTCCTGGTGCAGATTGAAGAGCTGGTGCGTCTGGAAGAGCAGGTTGAGCGCGAAGGTGTGAACTCGCTGAATGCGGAATTCCTGCGTGCGCTGAAGCGTAAAGGTTTTGCTGATGTACGTCTGGCCGCGCTGGCGGGTGTTTCTGAAGGCGAAATCCGTAAGCTGCGTCAGCAATTTAACCTGCATCCGGTTTATAAGCGCGTTGATACCTGTGCGGCTGAGTTCGCCACCGACACCGCTTATATGTACTCAACCTACGAGGAAGAGTGCGAAGCCAATCCAAACCAGGATCGTGAAAAAATCATGATTCTGGGTGGTGGTCCAAACCGTATCGGCCAGGGCATCGAGTTTGATTACTGCTGCGTGCATGCGGCGCTGGCGCTGCGTGAAGACGGTTATGAGACCATCATGGTCAACTGTAACCCGGAGACCGTATCAACCGATTACGACACTTCGGATCGCCTCTACTTCGAGCCGGTCACGCTGGAAGACGTGCTGGAAATCGTACGTATCGAGAAGCCGAAAGGCGTCATCGTACAGTACGGCGGCCAGACGCCGCTGAAACTGGCACGCGCGCTGGAAGCGGCTGGCGTTCCGGTGATTGGTACCAGCCCGGACTCGATTGACCGTGCAGAAGACCGCGAGCGTTTCCAGCAGGCGGTTGATCGCCTGAGCCTGAAGCAACCGGCGAACGCCACCGTTGCCACGCTGGAGCAGGCCGTTGAGAAAGCGGCTGGTATCGGCTATCCGCTGGTGGTGCGTCCTTCTTATGTGCTGGGCGGCCGCGCGATGGAAATCGTCTACGACGAAATCGACCTGAAGCGTTACTTCCAGACGGCGGTATCGGTCTCTAACGATGCGCCAGTGCTGCTGGATCGCTTCCTCGACGACGCGGTTGAAGTGGATGTCGATGCGATTTGCGACGGCGAGCGCGTGCTGATTGGCGGCATCATGGAGCACATCGAGCAGGCGGGCGTGCACTCCGGGGACTCCGCGTGTTCACTGCCGGCCTACACGCTGAGCACTGAAATCCAGAACGTGATGCGTCAGCAGGTGGAAAAACTGGCCTTCGAGCTGAACGTACGTGGCCTGATGAACGTGCAGTTCGCGGTGAAGGACAATGAAGTTTACCTGATTGAGGTGAATCCACGTGCCGCGCGTACCGTGCCGTTCGTGTCGAAAGCCACGGGCGTGGCGCTGGCGAAGGTTGCCGCGCGCGTGATGGCAGGTAAAACGCTGGCTGAGCAGGGCGTCACTAAAGAAGTGATTCCACCGTATTACTCGGTGAAAGAAGTGGTGCTGCCGTTCAACAAGTTCCCAGGCGTTGACCCGATTCTCGGCCCAGAAATGCGCTCTACCGGTGAAGTGATGGGCGTCGGTCGCACCTTCGCTGAAGCCTTCGCCAAAGCGATGCTGGGTGCGCAGAGCAACATGAAGAAAACCGGTCGCGCGTTGCTGTCAGTGCGTGAAGGCGATAAGAAACGTATCGTCGACCTGGCGGCAAAACTGCAGAAGTTTGGTTTCGAGCTGGATGCGACACACGGTACCGCAGTGGTGCTGGGTGAAGCGGGCATCAATCCACGTCTGGTGAACAAGGTGCATGAAGGTCGTCCGCACATTCAGGATCGTCTCAAGAACGGCGAATATACCTACATCGTCAACACCACGGCGGGACGTCAGGCAATTGAAGACTCCAAGCTGATTCGTCGTAGCGCGCTGCAGTACAAAGTGCATTACGACACCACGCTGAACGGCGGCTTTGCCACGGCGATGGCGCTGAACGCGGATCCGACTGAGCAAGTGATTTCGGTGCAGGAAATGCACGCGCAAATTAAATAATCATTGGTTTGATAGTAATAAAGCGGCTCCTGCTGGAGCCGTTTTTTTTGGCCTTTTACCCGCAGCTGAATATCCTTATCTGTAAAAATCCTATTGATTTGACATATGTTTTATCAGTTGATGCGGAAAGGCTTACACCTCGGAATATCCGCACAAATTTATAAATAAGATTCCAGTGAGCGCACCGTACTATTTCGCTCGCTCATCAATAGAGCGCTCACCTTAACTGGGATATAAAAAATGCAAATGCGTGCTTTCACTCTCAGCGCTATTGCTGCGTTACTCGCAGCGGCGCCACTCGCCAGCCAGGCGGAAATTACTTTACTCAAGCAGGATCCACAGGCGGGCGATGCGCTAAGCCGTCTCGACTTCAAAGTGGGCGGCAGTATTCGTCCGCAATACCTGCATCAGAATGGCGTCAACGACAAGTCGTACAAACGTAATGGCTATGACGGCGGATCGCGTTTCCGTTTCACCGCCAATTATTACCTGTTCGACGACGTAAGCTGGGTGGGTTACTACGAGCTGGGCGTTAACTTCCCAGCCTGGTGGGGTTGGGACAATCATCATGCGGATGGTGCGAACAACACCTCGCGTCGCCAACTCTATACCGGCTTCAAAAGCGCCACCCTGGGTGAACTCTACTTTGGACAGCAGAACAGCGTTTACTACGATGTAGTGGGTGCGAAAACCGATATCTGGGATTACGACATGCTGGCCCAGGCACCGGGCAACGGTATCAATGGCGACTACGACGGCTCGTACCGTTCGCGCAAAATGCTGAAGTACAAAAACACCTTCGGCGATGCGGATGTGTATGCATCTTACCTGTTTGAAGATAACGAATTCCTGCCAGGCAACGGCCTGCGCTATAAGCGTAAAGGCGGCGGTTCGCTAGGCGTGAACTACCACATCACCAAAGATTTGGCATGGGGCACCGCGTGGAACTACACCCGCGCCGATATCCGCAATCCAAACAATGGCGACAGCAAACGCTATGACCAGAATATCTACGGTACCGCGCTCAGCTGGACACCGGATAACTGGACGCTGTCAGCCGGTGCCGGTTGGTATGAGAACTTCTCACCAACCAAACGCAACACCGTTAACAACTACTTCGCGGATGACGCGTGGGGCATCGAATACTTTGCTGGCTACAAATTCCCAATTGGTCAGTATGCGGTGAAATCCATCCAGCCTTACTTCATGGGCGACCGTCTGGAGTTCGTCAACGGACGTGACTACAAACGTATCGATAACGGCGTTGGCGTGAGTGCACAGCTGGATTACGGCTTCCGTGTCGATTACGAATATGTCATCACCTCCAGCACAGACAAGTCACTGGGCAACGTGAACCTGGTGCGTCTGCGCTACGATTTCTAAAGCGTCTCAACGGCTCCTGCGGGGGCCGTTTTCTTTTGTCGCACAGAGTGCGCTTTTCTTTACACTGCGATACCGATAATGCGACGTTTCGCGCGGAGTTGTGCCGCCTCGTCAGCAATTTCTGGCTCCTCGCCCCGCTATTGCCGGGAAAGTCGGTGTAAAACTCTGTCCAATAACAAAAGTGCGGTGGCATCGGAGCTTTACGCAAATAGCGGGGTCGGCCTATCGACGAAAGTTTCGCCTTTACGTATGATGGCGCCAATTTTTTCCAGTAGGTCTTTTAACATGATTAGTCTGATCGCGGCACTGGCAGCGGACCGCATTATTGGTATGGAAAACGCCATGCCATGGAACCTGCCAGCAGATTTGGCGTGGTTCAAACGTAATACCTTGAATAAGCCGGTGATTATGGGTCGTCTGACCTTTGAATCGATTGGCCGTCCGCTTCCTGGCCGCTTGAACATTGTGGTCAGCAGCCAGCCGGGCAATCACGAAGGCGTTACCTGGGTGACATCGCTGGAAGAGGCGGTAAAAGCGGCAGGTGATGTTGAAGAAATGATGGTGATTGGTGGTGGACGCGTTTACGAGCAGATGCTGGCTCGCGCGGATCGTCTTTATCTGACGCATATCGATGCGGAAGTGGAAGGGGATACGCAGTTCCCGGATTACGAGCCGGACGAGTGGCAGTCAACCTTCAGCGAATTCCACGATGCCGATGAGCAGAACTCGCACAGCTACTGCTTCGAGATCCTCGATCGCCGCACCTAGAATTGCCATTTATCGCGACCAATAAAAAACCCCGCTGAAGCGGGGTTTTTTATTTACGGCGTGTCACTTAACGGCGGATGCGCACTGACCGCGCTCTCGGCCATCGCCTGTTCGCGGTTGGATGCCTGCACGTAATACTGCCTGGTTTCCCAATGCAGCAGCGTCAATGTTCCGCCCCAGCAGCAGCCAGTATCCAGCCCAATCACATGTTCCGGCGTGCCTTTACCTTCCAGCGATGCCCAGTGACCAAAGATCTGCGTATAGTCGCTGTCGATTTTGCCCGGCACGTTAAACCACGGCTTAAGCGGTGGCGGAGCCGATTCTGGCGACTCTTTGCAGATCATATCCAGCTGGCCATTCGGGAAGCAGAAGCGCATGCGCGTCAGCGCATTGGTGCTAAAGCGCAGTCGCGCCAGGCCACTGAGCTCCGGCGTCCAGTTGTTCGGCATGTCGCCGTACATCGCATCGAGAAACAGCGGATAGCTGTCACTGGAAAGCACCGCTTCCACTTCACGAGCGCACAGCTGCGCTGTCTCCAGATCCCACTGTGGCGTAATGCCTGCATGCGCCATCAACAGTTTCTTCTCTTCATCCACCTGCAACAGCGGCTGACGACGTAACCAGTTGATCAACTCGTCGGCATCATCGGCTTCCAGCAGCGGCGTCAGGCGATCTTTCGGTTTATTGCGGCTGATACCGGCAAATACCGCCAGCAAATGCAGGTCGTGATTACCCAGCACCAGGCGCACGCAATCACCCAGCGATTTCACATAGCGCAGCACATCGAGCGAGCCGGGGCCACGCGCCACCAAATCGCCGGTAAGCCATAAGGTGTCCTGCTGCGGATCGAAATCAACCTGCGCTAATAGCGCACGAAGCTCGTCATAACAGCCATGAACATCGCCAATCAGGTATGTACTCATTGTCAGTCCGATTAAAACGCGCCGCCCGGACGGGCCGGGCGGAAGGGATTAGTGAATGTGGGTTTGCACCGCGAGTCGGAACACCGGAATCTCGACGTGGAACTCTTCGCCCGCATCATCGATCATCACATAGTGACCTTGCATGGTGCCCATCGGCGTCTCCAGAATCGCGCCGCTGGTGTACTGATACTCGCCGCCGGCCGCAATGTGCGGCTGTTCGCCGACCACGCCTTCACCTTGCACTTCAGTCTCGCGACCGTTGCCGTTGGTGATCAGCCAATAGCGGCTGCGCAGCTGTACGTTGCTGCGCCCCAAATTGCGAATGGTGATGGTGTAGGCAAACACGTAGCGATCCTCGTCGGGCAAGGATTGCGACTCCACATACTGACTATGCACATGGATACAGACGCGGGCCAGTTCACTCATGCACTCAACTCTCCGGAGTTTCAGCCTGATGCTTGCTCAACCAGTTTGCAAGTTGGCAATATTGCGCCACAGAGACGTTCTCTGCACGCAGCGAGGCATCGATTTCTAATTGATCCAGCGCACCAGCCGCAAACATATGAGCCAGGCTGTTGCGCAGCGTTTTACGGCGTTTACCAAAGGCTTCAGTGGTAATGCGGCTCAGCAGACGAATATCGCTAACCGGATGCTGCGGTTGCATATACGGCACTAAACGCACCACGGCCGACTCCACTTTCGGTGCCGGCGTGAACGATTCTGGTGGCACTTCGAGCACAGGAATCACCTGGCAATAGTACTGCGCCATCACGCTCAAACGACCATAAGCTTTGCTGCCCGGACCGGCGACTAAACGATTCACCACTTCTTTCTGCAGCATGAAGTGCATATCTTTAATCGAACCAGTATAGCTGAAAAGGTGGAACATCAGCGGCGTCGAGATGTTGTACGGCAGGTTGCCGAACACGCGCAGCGGCTGGCCTTTCTCTTGCGCCAGCGCAGAGAAATCAAAGGTCATCGCATCCTGCTGGAAAATGGTCAGCTTCGGACCGAGGAACGGGTGCGTTTGCAGACGCGCGGCAAGGTCGCGGTCCAGCTCGACTACGGTCAGCTCATCCAGACGTTCGCCTACCGGCTCAGTTAATGCGCCAAGGCCGGGGCCGATTTCCACGATAGCTTCACCTTTTTGCGGGTGAATGGCGGAGACAATGCTATCGATAATGTACTGATCGTTCAGGAAGTTCTGCCCGAAACGTTTACGGGCGTAATGCCCCTGATGGACGCGATTATTCATTACTGCTCTTGATCATAGTGATGGCGAGATTAAGCGCCGTGATAAAGCTGCCCGGTTCTGCCTGGCCGAGACCGGCTAATTCAAGCGCGGTGCCGTGATCGACAGAAGTCCGGATAAAGGGCAGGCCAAGTGTGATATTCACCGCGCGGCCAAACCCCTGAAATTTTAGCACCGGTAAGCCCTGGTCGTGATACATCGCCAGAACCGCATCGGCATGTTGCAGGTATTTCGGCTGGAACAGCGTATCGGCTGGCAGAGGTCCGGTGAGCTGGATGCCTTGCTGGCGCAGTTCGTTGAGAGCCGGAATGATGGTATCAATCTCTTCGCGGCCCATATGGCCGCTTTCGCCGGCATGCGGATTGAGGCCGCAGACGAAGATATGGGGATTGGGTAAACCAAATTTCTGCTGCAGATCACGATGTAAAATGGTGATAACTTCATGCAGCGTGTCGCGGGTAATCGCGGCAGAAACATCTTTCAGCGGCAGATGCGTGGTGGCCAATGCTACGCGCAACTCTTCCGTTGCCAGCATCATCACTACTAAATCGCCACCGGCGCGATCGGCAAAAAACTCAGTATGACCGGTAAACGGAATGCCGGCATCATTGATCACGCCTTTGTGCACCGGACCGGTAATCAGCGCGGCAAATTCGCCGTTCAGACAGCCGTCACAGGCGCGCGCCAGCGTTTCCAGTACATAGTGGCTGTTCGCAACGTTGAGTTCACCGGCAGTCACCGGTTTAGCGGTATCGACCTGCAGCAGCGTTAGCGTGCCGGCCTGCTGCGGTTGTGCTACTGCAGGTTGATAATCACGCAGCGTCAGCGGCAAACCCAATAAAGCAGCGCGACGGCGCAAAAGCTCGCCGTCGCCGCAGACCACCAATTCAACTGGCCAGTTTTGCTGCGCCAGTTGAACGGTGAGGTCGGGACCAATCCCGGCGGGTTCGCCGGGCGTGATCACCACACGATAATTACTGACCATTGTTATCGAGAATCTTCACGTAAGCACTGGCGCGCTGTTCCTGCATCCAGGTTTGCGCTTCTTCCGCGAATTTACGATTAAACAGCATGCGATAGGCGCGCTCTTTCTGCGCGGCATCGGTCTTATCAACCTGGCGCGTATCCATCAACTGAATCAAGTGCCAGCCAAAGGAAGAGTGAACCGGCTGGCTAACCTGGCCTTTCTGCAGTTTCAGCAAGGCATCGCGGAATGCGGGATCGTAAATCTCCGGAGATGCCCAGCCAAGATCGCCACCCTGGTTCGCCGAACCCGGATCGTCTGAGAACTCTTTGGCCGCTGCGGCGAAAGTGGTTTTACCACTTTTAATGTCGGCCGCGATCTGTTCGATCTTCGCCTGCGCCTGCGCGTCAGTCAGGATCGGTGACGGCTTCAGCAGAATGTGACGCGCATGCACTTCCGTTACAGAGATGCTTTTGCTTTCGCCGCGCAGGTCGTTCACCTTCAGGATATGGAAGCCGACACCTGAACGGATTGGACCAACGATATCGCCTTTCTTCGCGGTGCTCAGCGCCTGCGAGAACAGTGTTGGCAGCTCTTCGATTTTGCCCCAACCCATGTTGCCGCCTTTCAGCGCCTGAGGATCGGCTGAGTAAGTCACTGCCAGCTTGCCGAAGTCGGCGCCGCCTTTCAGCTGACCAACCAGTTGGCGAGCCAGCGTTTCCTGGTCGTCAACCTGCTGCTGCGTCGGGTTTTCTGACAGCGGCAGCAAAATCTGGCTGATATTCAGTTCAGTACCTTGCGTGTTCTGCGCGCCGACCTGCGAAGCCAACGTATCCACTTCCTGCGGCAGGATAGTGACGCGGCGACGCACTTCGTTGTTACGCACCTCGGCAATCGTCATCTCTTTACGGATCTGCGCACGGTAGACGTTGTAGTTCATACCGTCGTAGGCCAGACGGCTACGCAGTTGATCGAGACTCATGCGGTTTTGTGCGGCAATGTTCTGAATCGCCTGATCCAGTTGCTGATCGTTAATCTGCACGCCCGCTCTTTCACCCATTTGCAGAATGATGGCATCCATGACCTGGCGCTCAAGGATTTGATGACGCAAAGTTTTGTCATCCGGGAGTTGCTGGTTTGCCTGCTGCGCCTGTGATTTCACGGTGCGCATCATGTTATCAACGTCACTTTCCAGTACCACGCCGTTGTTCACGACGGCGGCAACTTTATCAACCACTTGTGGGGCTGCGAACGCAGTGTTAGCGGTAATCGCTACACCAAGAATCAGCATTCTCCAGTTCTTCATACTTTATCCATTGTTGTTTCCGCACTGCGGGAGAGCCTGTCAAACATCACAACATCAGAAAGCGCGCTGGTAAGGAATGATGCCCTGACGCAGCATTTCATTGGTGCCTAAGCCATAGTTAGAACTCAGACCACGCAGCTCAATGTTGAATGAGATTTGGTTGTCATACTTACTGTCGTTGTTTTCCCAACCGTTGATCTTGCGTTCGTAACCCAGACGAATGGCATAGCAGCAGGAGCTGTACTGCAGGCCGACCAGCTGTTCAGCCGGGCGACTGTTGCGAGTATCGTAGTAATAACCGCCCACCAGTGACCATGCGTCCGCAATTGGCCAGCTGGCAGTGCCGCCCACTTGTGAAATCCCGTTTTTGTAGATCGGGTTAGTCACCAGGCTTGAGTTGTTCAGCGCCTGCGCCACGTATTCCGGGCTGCTGTAGCGATAGCTCAGCTGCACCATACGATCGGCATCCTGACGATACTCAAGCACGGCATTACCTTGCGCGACGTTATCAAGGCGGGTGTCATACTGCAGACCGCCACGCGCCCCCCAGCGATCGCTGATTTTCCAGTAAGTGTCACCGGCCCAAACCAGGCTGCCAGTGTCATCTTCTTTGTTCGTCTGGTTTACACCGGTACGAGACGGGGTAAACGAGTAGATTTGACCCACAGAAACGTTAAAACGTTCAACCAGATCGTTATCATAAATACGCGTGGTCACGCCAGTCGCCACTTCGTTAGCCGAAGCAATACGATCCAGACCGCTGTAGGTACGATCGCGGAAAAGGCCGGTATAGTCAGTTTGCAGCAGCGTAGAGTCGTACGGATAGATATCGCTCTGATTACGGTACGGGACGTAAAGATACTGAACACGCGGTTCCAGCGTTTGCGTGTAGCCTGGTTCCCAATCCATCGCGCGGTCAAACACTAAACGACCATCCACTTTGAACTGTGGCAGCGTACGGTTAACCGAGTTTTTCAGCTGGTTATCGCCGGTAGTATTAATTGACGTGTTGTAGTACTCAACGTCGTCTTGTTGATAGTGCGTCGCCAGGAATTTTGCTTCGGTATCCAGGCTTGCCCAGCCGTTTGACAGCGGCAGATTCAGGGTTGGCTCAACATGCAGACGCGTGGTTTCAGGCATCTGGCTATTCACGTTGGTAAATTTCACCGCCTGCGCAAAGATACGACCATCAAACGGTCCCATATCGTTCTGATAGAAGTTCAGATCGAGCTGCGGCATCGCACGATAGACGTTGCTGTTACTGGTATTACCAAATACCTGGAAGTCTTTGGTCGACAGTGTCGCGTCCCAATTGGTATCCGCGTAGCCCAGGCTGAATTTCTGCGTGGCGTAACCGTCGGTTGAGCTGTAATACTTCGACTCAAGATCGTTGAAGTAATAAGGATCGCTTACCTTGGTGTAGTCAGCGTTGAAGCGCCAGTGCTGGTCGTATACACCAGAATGGCGCCAGTAGAACAGCCAGCGATCGGAGCTGTCGTTTTGTGCGATGCCACGTACCGCTTTATCGTTGTCGTACTGCTTATCTGACTGCAGATAATCCAACTCCATCAAGCCCGCACCAAACACCGTTAAATAGCGGAATTCGTTCTGCAACTGCAGACCACGCTTTTCCATATAGTGCGGCGTGATAGTGGCATCGGCCTGCGGCGCGATGTTCCAGTAATACGGCAGCATGAATTCGAAGCCATTATTACTGCCGTATTTCGCATTCGGGATCAGGAAGCCCGAGCGGCGACGATCGCCAATCGGTAACTGCAGATAAGGGCTGTAGAATACCGGCACATTGCCGAGCTTAAAGCGGGCGTTCCAGATCTCCGCGACTTCTTCTTCGCGGTCCTGAATCACTTCGGAGCCGACCACGCTCCAGCTGTTGGACCCCGGCAAACAGGAGGTAAAGCTGCCGTTTTCCAGAATCGTGTAGCGATTATTACCGCGCAGCTTCATCTGATCGGCATCGCCGCGGCCCTGGCGGCCAACCATCTGATAATCACCGTTCCACACGTTAGTGTCTTTGGTGTTCAGATTCGACCAGGCTTTCGGACCTTTGAGGATGACCTGATTGTCGTCATAGTGCACATTACCCAGCGCATCCACGGTACGAACCGGCGTGGTTTGGCCATCTTGCTGACGCTGATGCAACTGCATTTCGTCGGCGCGCAGGCGGCTGTTGCCCTGCTGCACGTCGACATTACCGGTGAACACCGCATCATTCGGATAGTTGCCTTTAGCCGAATCAGAATGGATGGTGACCGGCAGCGAGTTGGCGTCGCCATTGACCAGCGGGCGGTTGTAACTCGGCACGCCCAGCATGCACTGCGACATCAGATCGTCGGCGAGTGATGACTGGCTATAAAGCGCTGCACCAATCATGGTAGCCAGCAAGGTAGGTATACGTTTTTTCATACGCGGTTTCGATAATTCCATGAAAACTGGCATCATGCCGACAATCCGGTCAGAGACTAACTTACTGCCCGGCGTTGCGCCAGTGTTAATCCTTGTCTGTCCGCGTTGCCGTTAGGCGCTGAGATAAATGACAGGTATGATAATGCAATTTTCAGCCGCAAGCATGGCGAATTGAGGAGTTTATGCGCTACTGGGGAAAAGTAATTGGTCTGGCGCTCGGGATATTTTCCGGGGCAGGCTTTTGGGGCATTGTACTGGGTCTGATCATTGGTCACATGTTTGACAAAGTGCGCAGCGTAAAAGGACAGGGCTACTTCGCCAATAACCAAGCGCGCCAAACGCTGTTTTTCAGTACCACCTTCCAGGTAATGGGCCATTTGACCAAGTCAAAAGGGCGCGTCACCGAAGCGGATATCCAGATTGCTTCCTTATTTATGGATCGTATGCAGCTGCATGGCGATGCACGCACTGCTGCGCAACGTGCGTTCCGTGAAGGCAAGCAGAGCGACTATCCGCTGCGTAGTAAATTGCGCGAACTGCGCAGCGCCTGCTTTGGCCGATTTGATCTGATTCGGATGTTTCTGGAAATCCAAATCCAGGCCGCCTTTGCCGATGGTTCACTGCATCCCAACGAACGTCAGGTGTTGTATGTGATCGCCGAAGAGCTCGGCATTTCACGCGCGCAGTTCGATCAATTCCTGCGCATGATGGAAGGCGGTCAGCAATTTGGCGGCGGCGGTTCTTCACGTGGCGGCGCCTATCAGCAGGCGCAACGCGGTCCTACGCTGGAAGATGCCTGCAGCGTGCTGGGCGTGAAAAGCAGCGATGATGGCACCACCATCAAGCGCGCATACCGCAAGTTGATGAGCGAGCATCACCCTGACAAGCTGGTAGCGAAAGGTTTACCGCCGGAGATGATGGAGATGGCGAAGCAAAAAGCGCAGGAGATTCAGGCGGCTTACGATTTGATTCGTAAGGAGAAGGGGTTTAAGTAATTTTATTGTTGTCCCCCATCCCGGCCTTCCCCCGTAAACGGGGGAAGGAGATGCTGCCACATGTAGTTCCAACACTGATATATTGCAGCATCTTCCTCCCCCATTTATGGGGGAGGACCGAGGAGGGGGACGGCAAGCTACATCACTAAAATTCCGCCGGCTGCCTGAACGTCATGCTGTTGCCAAACGCCGGATGTGTGATCGTCAGCGACTCCGCATGCAGCTGCAAACGCGGCGCCATTGCCAGCGCCTGTTCATGCGCATAAAAGCGGTCGCCAAGAATCGGATGCCCCAGCGCCAGCAGATGCACGCGCAGCTGGTGTGAGCGTCCGGTAATGGGCTTGAGCTTGACGCGCGCACTGTTCGTCGCTTCATACTCCAGCACCTGATACTCGGTTTGCGCCGCTTTGCCGTTCTCAAAACACACCATCTGCTTAGGCCGATTCGGCCAGTCGCAAATCAGCGGCAGATCGATTAAACCCTCCTCTGCCGCTGGATGGCCCCACACGCGGGCCACATAGTATTTAGAGGGCTCGCGTTCACGGAACTGGCGCTTGAGCTCACGCTCAGCCGCTTTATTCAGGGCCACGACGATCACGCCGCTGGTGGCCATATCAAGACGATGCACCGATTCCGCCTGCGGGAAATCACGCTGGATACGCGTCATCACGCTATCCTTGTGCTCCTCCAGACGGCCCGGCACCGACAGCAACCCGCTCGGTTTATTCACCACCATAATGTGCTCGTCCTGATACAGAATATGCAGCCAGGGTTCGAGCGGCGGGTTGTAAGCTTCCATCAGCATGATGTCGCGGTCCTGAACATTATTGGTGCGTGACAACGATCAGGCGCAGCGCATCAAGACGCCAGCCGGCATCGCCCAGGCTTTCCAATACCTGTTCGCGATTGCTTTCCAGCGCTTCAACCTCATCATCACGGATGTTGGGGTTAACCGCGCGCAGCGCTTCGAGACGTGACAGCTCAGCGCCGAGCTTCTCTTCGGCTTCCACTTTCGCTGCCGCGATAATCGCCTGCGCTTCCGGCACGATCGCTTTCTCCGCCTGGGTCAGAATCTCATGCACATCTTGCTGCACTGCATTCACCAGCTTGCTGCCGGTATGGCGATTCACCGCATTCAGCTGACGGTTAAAGCTTTCGAACTCCACTTTGCCCGCCAGATTATTGCCCGCACGATCCATCAGCAAACGCACCGGCGTTGGCGGCAGGAAGCGGGTAAGCTGCAGGCTTTTCGGCGCTTGTGCTTCAACCACATAGATCATCTCGACCAGCAGCGTACCGACCGGCAGCGCCTTGTTCTTCAGCAGCGACAGCGCACAGCTGCCAGTATCGCCCGAAAGAATCAGGTCAAGACCGTTGAGAATCAGCGGATGTTCCCAGGTAATAAACTGAGTATCTTCGCGCGACAGCGCCTGGTTGCGGTTAAAGGTCACGGTGCAACCCTCTTCCGGCAGGCCAGGGAAATCAGGCACCAGCATGTGATCGGATGGCGTCAGCACGATCAGGCTATCGCTGCGGTCTTCCTGATTGATACCGACGATATCGAACAGGTTCAGCGCGAAGTTAACCAGATCGGTATTGTTGTCCTGCTCGCCGATGGCATTCGCCAGTTCCTGAGCCGCATCTCCGCCGTTGGAGTTCAGTTCCAGCAGGCGATCGCGGCCCTGTTCCAGCTGCGATTTCAGCGCATCGTGCTGCTTGCGGCTTTCGCTGACGAACTCATCGAGTCCCTGCGGATTTTCCGGCGCGGCAAGATATTCAATCAGCTGATTGTACTCTTTGTCATAAATGGCGCGGCCGGTTGGGCAGGTGTGTTCAAACGCATCCAGCCCTTCGTGATACCAACGCAGCAGCACCGCCTGCGCGGTTTTCTCCAGCCACGGCACCAGAATCTGGATGTCATGCATCTGGCCGATACGATCGAGACGACCGATACGCTGCTCCAGCAGATCCGGATTGAACGGTAGATCGAACATCACCAAACGGCTGGCAAACTGGAAGTTACGGCCTTCAGAACCGATTTCGGAACACAGTAACACCTGCGCGCCATCCTCTTCGGAGGCGAAGAAGGCCGCTGCGCGGTCGCGTTCGATAATCGACAAACCTTCGTGGAACACGGCGGCGCGGATGCCTTCGCGCTCACGTAAGACCTGTTCCAGCTGCAGCGCGGTCGCCGCTTTGGCGCAGATCACCAGCACCTTCTCTTTGCGGTTGCTGGTGAGGTAACCCATCAGCCACTCAACGCGCGGATCGAAGTTCCACCACGTGCCGCTATCGCCTTCAAATTCCTGATAAATCTGCTCGGGATACAGCATGTCACGCGCGCGCTCTTCTGCGCTTTTGCGTGTGCCCATGATGCCGGAGACTTTAATCGCGGTTTGATACTGCGCGGGCAGCGGCAGACGAATCTGGTGCAGCTCACGTTTCGGGAAGCCTTTCACACCGTTACGGGTATTACGGAACAGTACGCGGCTGGTGCCGTGGCGATCCATCAGCATTGAGACCAGCTCTTTACGCGCGTCTTCTTTGCCATCGCGATCGCTGTTCGCCACCTGCAGCAGCGGCTCGATATCCTGTTCACCGATCAGATCGTTAATCAGGTTCATCTCATCTTTGCTGATGGCGTGATCGGCCAGCAGCGAGCTCACCGCATCGGCCACCGGACGATAATGTTGCTGCTCTTCGACAAACTGGCCGAAATCGTGGAAACGGTTCGGGTCAAGCAGGCGCAGACGCGCAAAGTGGCTCTCTAAGCCCAGTTGCTCTGGCGTTGCAGTCAGCAGCAGTACGCCCGCAGTTTTCTCTGCCAGCTGCTCGATAACCTGATATTCTCGGCTCGGTGCGTCTTCGCTCCATGCCAGATGGTGCGCTTCATCGACCACCAGCAGATCCCACTCGGCATCGGCCAGCAGTTCAAGACGCTGCTTGTTACGGCGCACAAAATCGAGCGAACAGATAATCAGCTGCTCGGTTTCAAAGGCGTTGTCGCTGTCGTGCTGCGCTTCGGTGTAGCGATCGTCATCAAACAGCGCAAAGCGCAGGTTGAAGCGACGCAGCATTTCCACCAGCCACTGATGTTGCAGCGTTTCCGGCACCACAATCAGCACGCGCTCGGCACGACCGGCCAACAGCTGTTGCTGGATGATCATCCCGGCTTCAATGGTTTTACCCAAGCCCACCTCATCCGCCAGCAATACGCGCGGCGCGTGACGACGGCCAACATCGTGGGCGATATGCAGCTGATGCGGAATCAGGTTGGTGCGCATACCGCGCAGGCCGCTGATCGGCAGGCGGTATTGCTCGCTGTGATATTTACGTGCGCGGAAACGCAGCGCAAAGCGGTCCATGCGGTCGAGCTGACCGGCGAACAGGCGATCCTGCGGCTTGCTGAACACCAGCTTGCTGTCCAGCATCACTTCGCGCATGACGACGCCGGTTTCTTCGGTGTCGAGACGCGTGCCGATGTAAGTCATTAAATCGTTTTCGTTGCGGACTTCATCGACGCACATCTGCCAGCCTTCGTAGCTGGTGATGGTGTCACCCGGATTGAAAATCACACGAGTAACCGGAGAATCATTTCGGGCATACAGGCGGTTTTCGCCGGTTGCCGGAAAAAGCATGGTGATCATGCGCGTATCGATCGCGACCACCGTGCCCAATCCCAGTTCACTTTCCGTATCACTAATCCAGCGCTGACCCAGTGTAAAAACCATATATTTTTTGCTCGACTCTCTGACATGCCATAAAGAAGTTCACCTGTACTCAGGCAATACCCAACCGCCAAACGGGTGTTTGGTCAGATTGTGTGTGCGGTGAGAATCAGGAAGGGCGCTATGGTACTGGATGGCAAGGCATTCGTCACCTGTCAAAAAAGCCCCAGCTGCCCAGTAATCAGTGTAGCAAAGTCATCACCGACGAACGGTAAAATGCCGTCAGCCACCGGTTGCAGCTGTTTGGTGACGTAATGATCGTAGTCGAGAGGCGTATTCCGCGCCTCAAGCGGTTCAGGGCCGGCTGTTGCCATTACATAGCGAATAGAGCCGCCATTTTGATACTGCAACGGGCGCTGCAGCTTACGGTTATGCTCGTCGGCGAGGCGAGCAGCGCGCACGTGTGGCGGCACATTACGCTCGTAATCTTTCAGCGCACGGCGCAGGCGTTTTTTATACACCAGCTGATCGTCGAGTTCACCGGCCAGCAGCTGCGCCACCGTTTCGCGAATGTAATCCTGCCACGGCTCGCCACGGAAAATGCGGCCGTAGAGATTTTGCTGGAACTGCTGCGCCAGCGGCGTCCAGTCGGTGCGCACCGATTCGAGGCCTTTAAATACCAGCCGCTCGCCGCTATCGCTGCGAATCATGCCGGCATAACGCTTTTTACTGCCCTGTTCGGCGCCGCGAATGGTCGGCATCAGAAAACGGCTGAAGTGGGTTTCATACTCCAGCTCCAGCGCGCTATCCAGCCCATAAGTCGATTGCAGGTGCTGCTGCCACCAGCCATTAACCTGTTCAGCCAAGTGACGACCAATCGCCGTCGCCTCCGCTTCACTGCGCGCGCCTTTCAGCCAGACGAAGGTGGAATCGGTATCGCCGTAAATCACATTAAAGCCTTCCGCTTCAATCAGTTCGCGCGTTTGTTGCATGATAGCGTGGCCGCGCAGGGTAATGGATGACGCGAGGCGCGGATCGAAGAAGCGACAGGCGCTGGTGCCGAGCACGCCATAAAAAGCATTCATGATGATTTTCAGCGCCTGCGACAGCGGTTTGTTGTTGTCGCGCTTGGCAGCTTCACGGCCTTGCCAAATCTGTTCCACAATCGCCGGTAAGCAGTGCGTTTGGCGGGAGAAGCGCGCGTTGCGGAAGCCAGGCACGGAATCGGCGTCATCCGGATGCGCCAGGCCTTCAACCAGCCCAACGGGATCGATGAGGAAGGTGCGAATAATTGAGGGATAGAGGCTTTTGTAATCCAGCACCAGCACCGAATCGTACAGGCCGGGCCGCGAATCCATCACGTAGCCGCCGGGGCTGGCTTCCGGCGCCACTTCGCCGAGATTCGGCGCCACGAAACCGGCGCGGTGCATACGCGGGATGTAGAGATGGCCGAAGGCCGCCACCGAACCGCCGTGACGATCCACCGCTAAACCGTTCACCGTGGCGCGTTCCAGCAGGAACGGCATGATGGCCGTGTGCTGGAAAATGCGCGTCACCAGCTCGCAATCTTTGAGGTTATATTTCGCCAGCGCCGGCTTATCGTTAGCAAAGCGCCAGTTGATCTCCTCCATGCGATCCCACGGATTGTCGATGGCTTTGCCTTCGCCCAGCAGCTGGCGCGACACCGCTTCCAGGCTGAAAGAGGGGAAATCCCAGAAGGCAGATTTGAGCGCGTCGATGCCATCAATAATCAAGCGGCCCGTTGCCTGTGCGAAGAACACGCCGGGTTTGAAGCCGTGCTCGCCCCACTCCAGCGCCTGCTTCTGACGTCCTAAACGCAGCGGAATGCCGTAGCGATCGGCGTGTTTCTGCAATACGCGCAAGTCGAACTGCACCACGTTCCAGCCGATAATCACATCTGGTTCATGCCGCTCAAACCATGCGTTGAGCTGCTCAAGCAGCTGCGGGCGGCTATCGACATAGATCAGCTCAAAATCGAGTGTGCTGGCATCGCCATTGGGCGGTCCAAGCATATATACCTGGCGCTGACCGCAGCCTTCCAGCCCGATGCAGTACAGCTCGCCGTGCTGGGTCGTTTCGATATCCAGCGATACCCATTGCAGCTGCGGACGGTAATCAGGATGCGGCTTCAGGCGCGCGTTGACAACGCTGTCGCCGCGCGTTTCACCGCTAAACCACACCGGCGCAGTGATAAAGCGCTCCATCAAATAGCGTTCGGGTGGACGAATATCCGCTTCATACACCGGAATACCGTTTTCACGCAGGCGCTTTTCCAGATTTTGCAGCTGGCGATTGCTGCGACAATAGAGGCCAAACACCGGGCGGCGGCGGAAATCCTTCAGCGCCAGCGTTTGCAGGCGTGTGTGTCGCTCATCGCGGATCAGCGCTTCGGTTTGCGTGCGAAACTCCTCTGGAACAAACGCCACGGATTCCTGAGCAGGCAGCACCAGCCGCTGCGGGCCGCTGTCGGTTGCCAGCCATAGCACCACTTCGCTGCCGGTCGGCGTATCTCGCCAATGTCGGGTAAGCAGAAAACCTGCGCGTGGATCGGTCACGTGAACTCCAGAGAATGAATTGCATGAAGTATAACATGGATGTTTATACAGTGTCCCTGCAGGCGAAATTGTCACCACTTTGTCAACATCGTTCTACAATTCTTGCCTTGACGGTGGCGCAATGGCTCTGGACAATCCAGCCTCTATATTCCGCAGAGGATATTTATGGAAGCCTGGATTCAACACCTGTTTTCGCAATCGCTGGAGTACGCGCTGATCGCCGTTGCGCTGGTGACTTTCCTTGAGTCGCTGGCCTTCGTGGGATTGCTGTTGCCGGGCACGGTATTAATGGCCAGCCTTGGGGCGCTGGTCGGCAGTGGACAAATTGGGCTTTACCCGGCGTGGGCGGCAGGTTTTGCTGGCTGCCTGATCGGGGATTGGGTTTCGTATGGCATCGGCTGGAAGTTTCAGGGGCCGCTGCATCGTTGGAAATACATACAAAAATACAAAGGCTTGCTCGATAAAACTGAACATGCGCTGCATCAGCACAGCATGCTTACCATTTTGGTAGGGCGTTTTGTTGGGCCGACGCGTCCGCTGATTCCGCTGGCGGCCGGCATGCTGGAACTGCCGGTACGCAAGTTCCTGCCGCCTAACCTGATTGGCTGTATTCTCTGGCCACCCGCTTATTTGATGCCGGGCATTCTGGCGGGCGTGGCGATTGACGTGCCGCAGGCCGCGCAGGGCGGCAGCTTTAAGTGGTTGCTGTTGCTGGTGGCGCTGCTGCTGTGGATCGGTGGCTGGCTACTGTGGCGCTGGTGGCGCAGCGGAAAAACCGTCGATTGGGCAACGAAATATCTGCCGACTGCGCGCCTGCGCTGGCTGGCTCCGCTAATGGCGGCAATTGGCCTGGGCGCGTTTATTGCGATCCAGTTCCATCCAATGATGCCGATCTTCCGCCACCTGCTATGGAAAGTCTTCTTCGCTTAACGCGATGTCACGCCAAGGATGGCGGCCGCCTCACTTTCACCACGCACCAAACTTTCAGTACTGCCATCCCAATAGATGCGCCCATCGACGATCACCAAACTGCGCGGCGCAATTTGCTGAGCATCTTCCAGACTGTGGGACACCATCAACAAGGTGATGTTGCGGCTTTCGCATACCGAACGAACCAGCTGCAGCATCTCGTTGCGCAGCGCCGGATCCAGCGCTGAGAAGGGTTCGTCCAGCAGCAAAATTGGCTGATTGCGCAACAGGCAACGCGCCAGTGCCACGCGCTGACGCTGGCCGCCGGAAAGCTCGCCAGGCAAACGCGTCAGCATTGCCTGCAGGCCAGTTTGCTCGGCGATATCCACGACTTGCTGCTGCTGTTCACGCGTCAGCTTTAGGCCCGGATGTAAACCCAACGCCATGTTTTGCTGCACCGTGAGATGCGGAAAAAGGTTGTTCTCCTGGAACAGCATGGAAACCGGACGCGCCGACGGCACGCTGTGAGTATGATCGATGCCGTTCATCACCAGCGCGCCTTGATTGATTGGCAAAAAGCCGCCAATCAGACTCAGCAAGGTACTTTTCCCCGCGCCGCTCGGACCGAGGATCGCCAAACGTTCACCTGCCTGCGCCGCAAAACTGAAGCGCATCGGCAGATGCTGATAAAGGTAAGTGAGGTTATTCAGTGTCAGCATGGCGACCCGGTAATTTTTCCATCAGAGTAAAGAGTAACAAGCAGAGGAGCAGCAATAGCAATGCGGTGACGGCGCCGTCCGCACCGCGATAGGCGCCAATCTGCTGGAATAGATAGAAAGGCAGCGTGCGGAAATCGGCGCTGCCAAACAGCGCGACCACGCCGAAATCGCCAATCGACAGCACGCAGGCAAACGCCAGCGCCTGAGCAATGGGACGTTTCAGCGCGCGCAGCTCAATCAGTCGCAAGCGGTTGAAACCGGAGATGCCGAGTGAAGCGCAAAGCTGGCTGTAACGGGCGCTGATATCGCGCATCGGATTCTCCAGCACTTTCATGGCGTATGGGATGGCGATCAGGGCGTTAGTGAAGATCACCAAACCATCGGCGCGCTGCGGCAGACCTACGGTGGCGTTGAACAGCAGGAAGAAACCGCTCGCCAGCACAATGCCCGGCATCGCCAGAATCAGCATGCCGCTCATCTCCATCGCCTGCGCCGCTATCATGTTCTGGCGCTGTCGCAGTTCGCGGCTGCTCCACAGCAGCATCATGGTCAGCACCACGCAAAGCAGGCCAGCACCGATAGCGATGCGCAGCGAGGTAAAGGTGGCTTGCCACAGCGCCGCTTGTTGCAGTGCACCGGCGACGCCGCCGCGCAAACCATCGACGATTACCGCCGCCAGCGGCGGTAACAGCAGCAGCAGCGCCAGGCCAATCAATACAGTATCGCTGATGCGCGCCTGCCATGAATCCTGCGGATCGCGCCAGCCGCGAATGCTCTGGCTGCCGGTGGGAATGGCTTTACTGAAGCGCTGGCTCAGCAACACCAGCAGCAAGCAACAACCCAGCTGTAACAGCGCCAGCAGCGCCGCGCGGCCCGGATCGTAGTCGAAATTCAGCGCCTGATAGATCGCCAGTTCCAGCGTAGTGGCCTGCGGTCCGCCGCCCAGTGCCAGCACCGTGGCGAAGCTGGCGAAGCAGAGCATAAAGATCAGCGCCGCCGTTGGCAGAATCTGACGGCGCAGCCACGGCCATTCCAGCCAGCGAAACAGATTCCAGCCGCGCAGGCCGAGCTGGGCGGCGACTTGCCGCTGCTCGCCGGGAATACTCTCCAGCGCCTGTAACAGCAGGCGCGTCGCCAGCGGCAGGTTAAAGAAGACGTGCGCCAGCAGAATGCCCTGCAGGCCATACGGCGAAAAGTGGTAGTCAAAGCCAATGGCCGCGCACAGTTGCGCCAGCCAGCCGCTGCGACCGTACACGCTGAGCAAGCCAAATACCGCCACCAGCACCGGCAGCACCAGCGTCATGGCGCACAGGCGCAGCAACAGGTTGCGACCGGGAAAACGGCGGCGATAGAGCGCGCGCGCCAGCAAGATTGCGGGCAGCACTGAGAGCAACGCCGACAGTAGCGCCTGCTCGAACGAGAACAGCAGCACATGATGCAGATAACTGTCGTTGAGCAGCGCGCGCCAGTCGGTGGCCGGCGCAACCATCACCAATGCGCCAAACGCCAGCAGCGCCACCGCGCACAGCAACAGCGCGACGGCGCTACCGGGAATTAACCAGCCGGACATTAACGGCTAACGGCGCTTTGCCATGCGCTGATCCACGCGGCGCGATGGTCGGCCACTTCGGCTGGCGTGTATTGCAACGCCTTGGCGGGCACCTGCAAAGCTTGATAACCGGCTGGCAGATCGCTTTTGATCACCGGATACATCCAGTTGCCAGTGGGAATGTTCTGCTGGAAAGCCGGAGAAACCATAAACTGCATGAACTGCTGCGCCAGCCTAGGCTGTTTGCTGCTGGCGAGCTGCGCGGCCACTTCCACCTGCAAATAGTGGCCTTCGCTAAATTCGGCCGCAGCGTAGTTCTCTTTCTTCTCTTCGATAATGTGATAAGCCGGAGAAGTGGTGTAGCTCAACACCAGATCGCCTTCGCCCTTCAGGAACAGGCCGTAAGCTTCACTCCAGCCTTTGGTGACGGTAACGGTTTTTTGTGCCAGCTTCTGCCACGCTTCAGGCGCGTTGTCGCCATAAACTTTTTGCATCCACAGCAGCAGGCCAAGACCTGGCGTGCTGGTGCGCGGATCTTCATAAATCACGCGCCATTTTTCCGGGCTTTCGACCAGTTCTTTCAGGCTCTTCGGCGGATTCTTCAGTTTGTTTTTATCGTAGACGAAGGCGAAATAGCCATAATCGAACGGAATGAAGGTGTCGCTGTGCCAGCCATCTGGCAACGTTAATGGTTTGGTATCAACGCTGCTTTTGGCAAACAGCCCGGTTTTCTCCGCTGCCTGCACCAGATTGTTATCCAGCCCCAGCACCACATCGGCTTTGCTGTTTTTGCCTTCCATGCGCACACGATTGAGCAGCGATACGCCATCTTCCAGCGCTACGTACTTCAGTTCGCAGCCGCACTGCGCTTCAAAGGCTTTTTTTACCGCCGGACCGGGGCCCCAATCGGCAGAAAACGAATCGTAGGTGTAAACGGTGAGAACCGGTTTGGCAGCGAAAGCCGGTGCCGCAACCAGCATCAACACAGGCAGAACTTTGTTTAACACTTTGCGCTCCTTGAGGAGAAGATAAGGTCGAGTCGCAAAGGATCTGAGGAGTGAGGCATCTCAAATCCCTACGCCGGTATTAGCCGGATCAGGTTCGACGGGTTTCTCTCAGCCCTGATTTCAAGGCACCCCGTTGAGAACGGCTCATTCTAGACATTTATATGACAGCGCGAAAGGATCACTGGATGGAAGTCTTAACGTATCCGAGTTGCGCACCTGGTCACCATAAATGGCGACCCTACAGATTTTGCTGCGCATCACAGCTCCGGGGGCGCAAACCAGGCCGATTTGAAGTCAAACCAGCCAAGCGTATTGAGGCGCACGCCGCGCATACTGCGCTGTCCTTCCAGCAGCAGCCAGTGATGGAACAGCGGATGCAGATAGTCGCTGTCGATTAGCTGTTTGCTCCATTCTGCCAATGGTAAATTTTTCTGCCGCCAGCGTGCGGCATCGGCTTGCCAGTCAATGGGGATGCAGTGATGCATCAACGGCAGCTCAAACAGTTGGGCGAACAGCGCGTACTCGAGCGGCAGGGTAAAGTTAACGCTGCCGAGCCAGATGTCACTTTCACCTTCGCCCTCGAACCACTCTTCGTAGCTCACAACGCGGGTGATCAGCTCAACACCTTGCTGCGCCAGCAGCGGTCGCAGCGCGTTGGCGATACCTTCATGCTCAACGTGATGGCTGTACCAGCTCAGCGTCAGCTGGGTTAAACCTGCTGGCTTGTCGGCGGACGTGAGATCGCGGCGATGGTGCCAGCGCGGCAGCAAGCCATAAGCGGGGAACCAGTAACGCTGATAGCCGACGCCAGCATGATTCAATAAGGCGATCGGATTAAACAGATAACTCACCCAGCGGCGAAAATGCGCATCGCGGCCCAGCTCGGAGCGCTGATCGTAAAGCAGAAAGTAGCAGCCTTCCTCCAGACGGCTCTCTTCCGATTTTTCGTCGGCGGTTTCGCCCTGCAGTTTGACTCCAGCATACACCAATTCATCACTGATCTCCGGCAGCACCCAAATCGACACATCGTCAATCAGCGCGCGATAGCCAAAGTAATCATCGAAGGCGGCGATCTTCAGCTGCGTTTGCTGATTGCGCACCACGCTGTACGGGCCGGTGCCAATTGGCTGTCGCGCAAACTGGCGCAGTGTTGGCCATTCGCGCGGCAGAATCATCGCGCTGACGCTGGCCAGCAGCCACGGTAACCAATCGTCCGGCTGGCTCAGATGGATATCCAGCGTCCAGGGCGCGGGCGAATCCAGTTTACTGATGTGAGAAAACAGCGGCTGGCTGCGCACGCGTTCCAGCGAAGCAATCACATCCGCCATTTCCAGTTCACGGCCATGATGAAAACGTATCGCCGGGCGCAGGAAGAAGCGCCACTGCAGCGGCGAGGTTTGCTGCCAGTGATGGGCGATATCCGGTTCGATTTCCCCCTTTTCCTCATTTATGCGCATCAGGCCGTTGAAAATTTGCCGCGCCAGATGGGTTTCCGAACGGCGCAGCGGTGAACCGGGCAGCAGATTGGGCAGCGGGCGATAATAGAGCACGCGCAGGATATGTTTGCCCTGGCGGAAGCTACGACCTAAATGTGCCGCGATCATCTGGCGCACCTGATTTTTATCGCCCACCAGTTGCACTAACTGTTCGATGCGATCCTGCTCAAGTAGATCCTCAGCACGCTGCTGCTGAAGCGCCAGGCCGGTATAGCAGAAACTCAGCATCGAGCGCTTGCCGCGTCCCGCTTCCGCCTGCCAAATCAGCCAGCCTTCGCTCTGCATGGCATTGAGCAGGTTGCGCATATGGCGACGCGAGCAGTGCAGCAGATCGGCCAGCTCGTTGAGCGTGGTTTCCTGATCCTGCCCCTGACAGCTTTGCCATAAGCGGATGAATTGCTGCTGCAAACGTGAAGAGGACATAAAAGGGGAACTCCTTGTCAGAATCGCTCAGTTTTTCCTGCCTCATATTAGAGGCATACTGCCCGGCAATGGAAGAGCGGGAGGCATTCAGCAATGAATGGCGCTCTGCCAGCGGTTCCACCGACGTGGAACCTCTTTCTGAGTAGGGTGCATTTTCACCGCCAGCAGCGCTTTATCTGCTGGCTTTTTTCGTTTTGCTGTAGAATCTTCTACCCTCATTTCTCTACCTATTTTTTTATTCGCAAAGGGATTTCTGCATGAAATCGCTGTTAACGCGTCAACGTCGCATCAATCCGGTCTATCTCTCGTTTATGGCGGTGTCGTTTATGACTGGCGTGGCCGGTGCGCTGCAGGCGCCGACGCTGAGCCTGTTTCTGACGCGTGAAGTGCAGGTAAGTCCGTTCTGGGTCGGCTTGTTCTTTACCATCAATGCGATCGCCGGGATTGTGATTAGCCTGCTGATGGCGAAACGCTCCGATAACCAGGGTGATCGCCGCAACCTGATTCTGTTTTGCTGCCTGATGGCGACGCTGAATGCGCTGCTGTTTGCCTTCAATCGCCACTATTTAACGCTGGTGACGCTGGGCGTGTTTTTGTCGGCGCTGGCCAGCGTGTCGATTCCGCAGGTGTTTGCGCTCGCGCGCGAATATGCCGATCAGTCGGCGCGTGAAGTGGTGATGTTCAGCTCGGTGATGCGCGCGCAGCTGTCGCTGGCGTGGGTGATTGGGCCGCCGCTGTCGTTTGCGCTGGCACTCAACTACGGCTTTGTGACGCTGTTTTGCGTGGCGGCGGGGATTTTCCTGCTGAGCATGCTGCTGATCTGGCGCACCTTGCCGTCGGTGCCGCGCGTGGTGGCATCGCCTGAAGCGGTGCTGACGCAGCTGAGCCCGTGGAAAGACAGCCAGGTGCGGTTGCTGTTTATCGCCTCCGTCACCATGTGGGCGTGCAACACCATGTATATCATTGATATGCCGCTGTATATCAGCGCCACGCTTGGCCTGCCGGAGAAGCTGGCGGGACTGCTAATGGGCACCGCCGCCGGGCTGGAGATTCCAATCATGCTACTGGCCGGGCATTACGCGCGGCGCACCGGCAAACGCAAACTGATGCTGCTGGCGCTGGTGGCGGCGATTGTGTTTTATCTCGGATTGGTGATGTTCCAGTCGCGTACTGCGTTGATGGTGTTGCAACTGTTTAACGCTGCCTTTATCGGCATCATCGCCGGAATTGGCATGTTGTGGTTCCAGGATTTAATGCCGGGCCGCGCGGGTGCGGCGACGACGCTGTTCACCACCTCGATTTCCACCGGCATGATTATCGCCGGCATCATTCAGGGCACCATGAGCGAGCGCTTTGGTCATGAGTCGGTTTACTGGCTGGCGTTGGGGCTGGCGGTGCTGGCCTTGGGATTGGCGTCGCGCGTGCGGGATGTATAAAGGAGAAGGGCGACATCACGTCGCCCTTGTTGCCTTAGCGTAAGAACGCGGGCTGATTGGTTTCGTAGCTGGAGATTGACGCTTCGTGTTGCAGCGTCAGGCCAATGCTGTCGAGACCGTTGATCATGCAGTGACGGCGGAAGCTGTCGATTTCGAAGCTATACGTCTTATCGCCTGCCGTAACAGTTTGCGCTTCCAGATCCACGGTGAAGCTCACGCCCGGCTGCGCGGCAACCAGTTTGAACATCTCATCCACTTCTTCATCGCTCAACTTCACCGGCAGCAGCTGGTTGTTAAAGCTGTTGCCATAGAAGATGTCGGCGAAGCTTGGCGCGATCACCACGTGGAAACCGAAATCGGTCAGCGCCCACGGCGCATGCTCGCGCGATGAGCCGCAGCCAAAGTTCTCACGCGCCAGCAAAATACTGGTGCCTTTGAACTCGGGTTTGTTCAGCACAAAGCTGGCCGTTGGCACAGTGCCCGCATCATCTTCAAAACGCCAGTCGTGGAACAGGTGCGCGCCAAAACCGGTGCGCGTCACTTTCTGCAGGAACTGCTTAGGAATGATGGCATCAGTGTCGACGTTGGCCGCATCCAATGGCGCCACAATTCCGCTGTGTTGAGTAAATTTGTTCGCCATGGTTTACGCTCCCTGAGTCAATTCACGAATATCGGCAAAACGACCGGTCACGGCAGCCGCAGCGGCCATCGCCGGGCTCACCAGGTGCGTACGTCCACCGCGGCCCTGACGGCCTTCAAAGTTACGGTTGCTGGTTGATGCGCAACGTTCGCCTGGATTCAGGCGGTCATTGTTCATTGCCAGACACATCGAGCAACCCGGCAAACGCCATTCAAAACCGGCTTCGAGGAAGATTTTGTCCAGGCCTTCGGCTTCGGCTTGTGCTTTCACCGGACCGGAACCCGGCACCACCATCGCTACCACGCCCGGCGCCACTTTGCGGCCTTTGGCAATCGCGGCAGCGGCGCGCAGATCTTCAATACGTGAGTTGGTGCAGGAACCGATAAACACTTTATCGATCGCCACGTCAGTCAGTTTGATGCCTGGCTGCAGATCCATATACGCCAGCGCTTTCTCTGCAGAAGCGCGCTCGACCGGGTCGGCAAAGGATTGTGGGTTCGGGATCGCTTGATCGACCGCCATTACCTGGCCTGGATTGGTGCCCCAGGTCACTTGCGGGGCGATATCTTCGGCGTGCAGCGTGACGATGCTGTCAAATTTGGCATCGCTGTCGGACTTCAGCGTGCGCCAGTAAGCGACCGCTTGTTCCCACTGCTCGCCCTTCGGCGCGAACTGCTTGTCTTTGAGGTAAGCGAAAGTGGTGTCATCCGGCGCAACCAGGCCCGCTTTGGCACCCATTTCAATCGCCATGTTACACAGCGTCATGCGGCCTTCCATGCTCAGCGCTTCGATCGCTGGGCCACAGAATTCGACAACGTGACCGGTACCGCCAGCGCTGCCGGTTTTACCGATGATCGCCAACACGATGTCTTTGGCAGTAATACCCGGCGCAGCTTCGCCCAGCACTTCTATCTTCATGGTTTTCGCTCGGCCCTGTTTCAGGGTTTGCGTGGCAAACACATGCTCAACTTCGGAAGTACCGATACCGAAAGCCAGTGAACCAAACGCGCCATGGGTAGCGGTGTGGGAATCGCCGCACACAATGGTCATGCCCGGCAAGGTCATGCCTTGCTCTGGCCCAATCACGTGCACGATGCCCTGGAATGGGTGATTCAGGTCATACAGCTGAATGCCGAACTCAGCACAGTTCTTGATCAGCTCTTGCATCTGAATACGCGCCATCTCGCCAGACGCGTTAATATCTTTGGTCTGCGTCGAAACGTTGTGATCCATGGTGGCGAAGGTTTTCGACGGCTGGCGCACTTTGCGGCCGTGCGCGCGCAGGCCATCAAAGGCCTGAGGTGACGTCACTTCATGGATCAGATGGCGATCGATGTAGAGCAACGGGGTTTCGTTAGGCGTTTCGTGGACGACATGTGCATCAAATAACTTCTGGTATAAGCTTTTCATTTTATTATTTTTCCTCGGCGATGAAACCGGCAATGATGCTGCCCATCTCATCTGTGCTCACGGCCTTGCCGTCACCGGCCAAATCACGGGTACGATAACCCGCTTCCAACGCGCGGCTGACAGCGCGTTCAATGCTTGCGGCTGCTTCATCCGCATTCAGGCTGTAACGCAGCAGCAGTGACAGCGACAGAATCTGCGCAATCGGGTTGGCAATGTTCTGACCGGCGATATCCGGTGCGGAACCGCCCGCTGGCTCAAACAGGCCAAAACCTTCTTCGTTCAGGCTGGCAGAAGGCAGCAAGCCCATCGAACCGGTAATCATCGCGCATTCGTCTGACAGGATGTCGCCAAACAGGTTAGAACACAGCAGCACGTCAAACTGTGATGGATCTTTAATCAGCTGCATGGTGGCGTTATCGATGTACATGTGGCTCAACTGCACATCCGGATAATCTTTTGCCACTTCGTTGACAATCTCGCGCCACATCACGGAAGTCTGCAACACGTTGGCTTTGTCGATTGAGGTGACGATGTTGCGGCGTTTACGCGCTGATTCAAAGGCGATACGCGCGATGCGCTCGATTTCGAAACGGTGATAAACCTCAGTATCGAACGCGCGCTCATGTGGGCCGCTGCCTTCGCGGCCTTTCGGCTGACCGAAGTAGATGCCGCCGGTCAATTCACGCACGCACAGGATGTCGAAACCGCGCTCGGCGATATCGCTGCGCAGCGGGCAGAACGCTTCCAGACCTTTATACAGTGCCGCAGGGCGCAAGTTGCTGAACAGCTTGAAGTGCTTACGCAGCGGCAACAGCGCGCCACGCTCAGGTTGTTGCGCAGGCGGCAGATGTTCCCATTTCGGGCCACCTACCGAGCCAAACAGAATCGCATCCGCTTGCTCTGCGCCGGTAACGGTAGCCGGTGGCAGCGGTTCGCCATGACGATCGATGGCGATACCGCCAACATCATATTCGCTGGTGGTGATACGCATGTCGAAACGCGTACGAATTGCATCGAGAACTTTCATGGCCTGCGCCATCACTTCCGGACCAATTCCGTCGCCTGGCAATACCGCGATATGAGAAGACTTAGACATAGTTACACCGTTTCCTTCTGATCTTTAAATTTACGCTGCAGTTCTTTTTCCACCTGCTTAGCACGCCAAATGTTGTTCAACGCGTTCACCATCGCTTTCGCCGATGATTCGACGATATCGGTCGCCAGGCCAACGCCGTGGAATTTACGACCGTTGTAGTTGACCACGATATCGACCTGACCCAGCGCGTTCTCGCCGTGGCCTTTTGCCGTCAACTTGTAGTTGATCAGTTCGGCTTCAAAGCCGGTGATGCGGTTGATCGCCTGATAAACCGCATCAACCGGACCGTTACCGGTTGCGGCGTCCGCTTTGGTCTCTTCACCGCAGCCCAACTGCACGGAAGCCGTTGCTGTCACGCTGGAGCCGGTCTGCACGTTGAATTCGTTCAGCTGGAAATATTCTGGCTCTTCGTTCTGCTTGTTGATGAAGGCCAACGCTTCCAGGTCGTAGTCGAAGACTTGACCTTTCTTGTCGGCCAGCTTCAGGAAGGCGTCGTACAAGGTGTCGAGGTTGTAATCAGACTCTTTGTAGCCCATCTCTTCCATGCGGTGTTTCACCGCTGCGCGGCCAGAACGGGAAGTCAGGTTCAGCTGGATTTTGTGCAGGCCGATAGATTCTGGCGTCAGGATTTCGTAGTTTTCGCGGTTCTTCAGCACGCCATCCTGGTGAATACCGGAAGAGTGGGCGAAGGCGTTAGAACCGACCACCGCTTTGTTGGCTGGAATCGGCATGTTGCAGATTTGGCTCACGGTTTGGCTGGTGCGGTAGATTTCCTGATGATTAATGTTGGTGTGGACGTTCATGATCTGCTGGCGGGTTTTGATCGCCATGATCACTTCTTCCAGCGCACAGTTACCGGCGCGCTCGCCTAAACCGTTCAGCGTACCTTCAACCTGACGCGCACCGGCCAATACTGCGGCGATGGCGTTGCCGGTCGCCATACCCAAATCGTCATGGGTATGAACGGACAAGATGGCTTTATCGATGTTAGGAACGCGAGCCACCAATTGGCCAATGATGTTGGCGTATTCGCCTGGCAAGGTGTAGCCGACGGTGTCCGGGATGTTGATGGTGGTTGCACCGGCATTAATCGCGGCTTCAACCATGCGACACAAATCGTCGATTGGCGTACGACCGCCATCTTCACAGGAGAACTCAACGTCGTCGGTGTAGTTGCGGGCGCGTTTGATCATGTGCACCGCGCGTTCAATCACTTCCGGCAGCGTGCTGCGCAATTTGGTGGCGATGTGCATCGGCGAAGTCGCGATGAAGGTGTGAATACGGAACGCTTCAGCCACACGCAGCGATTCGTATGCGGCGTCAATGTCCTTCTCAACGCAGCGTGCCAGTCCGCAGACGCGGCTGTTTTTAATGGTACGAGCGATGGTTTGTACGGATTCAAAATCGCCTGGAGAGGAAACGGGGAAGCCCACTTCCATCACATCCACGCCCATACGTTCCAACGCCAGAGCGATTTGCAGTTTTTCTTTAACACTCAGGCTGGCCTGTAAAGCCTGTTCGCCATCACGCAGAGTGGTATCGAAAATAATAACTTGCTGGCTCATCGTAATCTTCCTTATGCATTTTTGCCGGTGCTACGAGCATAAAAAAACCCGCGCATTGGCGCGGGTTTCTTAAACTTCAGCAGGTTCGAATCAGTTATTGATTCCGCCCACGAGTCTACCGCGCAAACTGGATGCGTTTAGTAGTAGACCGAGTAGGCGGAAAGAATGAAACATGATTCAAACCTCGTAAATTTTTGGATGCACATATTGGTACTGGAATTGACGTGTGAAGTCAACCTTAAGTGCAAGGGTATTTCTGAGAGGTAAAAAGGGCGATGTGCTGTGATTATTCAGCTGCGCAGAGCAATGGCATTAATTAGTAACAGGATAAGTGATTCCATCCACTTAAAAAATCGTTTAGAAAATAGAATTTATTTTAACTTATTGATAATTATTGTCTTATGTCAACAATACACATTGCTGGTAAAACAAGATTAAGCTTGTTGTTAAGAAGAATATGATGTGATTAGACCGTTTTATAGATAATCACGCCAGAAAGTAATTATCACAAAAGATTGTGGACTGAGTGGTCAGGCAATATGAAAATCATATTTCTTAGAACACGCTGCAAATAATCTCTAAACCAGCATTTTCCTCTGTGGTTATGACGAAGCATTAGTTTAATCCTCGCAGGCAATAATCACGCATCAGTGCCTTTATTGCCGGTTCGGGCGCGACGCGGCGTCCTGGCGTTTGCAGGCCGGGTTGTCTGCGGTTATGGTAATCGACCTACTCTCATATAATTAACTCAAGTAGATTCCCTGTACCTGGAAGGCGGAAAGAACGCCGCCTTCTGAGCATAAACATAAGGTTTTGATCTTAATTGGCGATCGGGGGCCGGATATCAGTGGCGTGCGGGAAACGCGAACGTCAGTGGATTCAGTCCCTCAAGCCTGGAGGCAGAAAATGGAGATGTTGTCAGGAGCCGAAATGGTCGTCCGTTCGTTAATCGATCAGGGCGTTAAGCAGGTATTCGGTTATCCGGGCGGAGCGGTGCTCGATATTTACGATGCGCTGCAAACGGTCGGTGGTATTGACCACGTATTGGTCCGCCATGAACAAGGCGCGGTACACATGGCCGATGGCCTTGCGCGTGCTACCGGTGAAGTGGGTGTGGTGCTGGTGACTTCCGGTCCGGGCGCCACCAACGCGATTACCGGTATTGCAACCGCCTACATGGATTCAATCCCGATGGTGATTCTGTCGGGTCAGGTGCCTTCGTCACTGATTGGTTACGATGCGTTCCAGGAGTGCGACATGGTCGGTATCTCTCGCCCGGTGGTGAAGCACAGCTTCCTGGTGAAAAACGCCGAAGAGATCCCAACCGTGCTGAAAAAGGCCTTCTGGCTGGCTGCCAGCGGTCGCCCTGGGCCGGTGGTTATCGATCTACCAAAAGATATCCTGAACCCAGCGAACAAACTGCCGTACGTCTGGCCGGAAACGGTGAGCATGCGCTCATACAATCCGACCATTCAGGGCCACAAAGGACAGATCAAGCGCGCGCTGCAAACGTTACTGGCTGCGCACAAGCCGGTGATTTACGCCGGCGGCGGGGCGATTATGTCGGGCTGCGAAGCAGAATTGCTGCAGCTGGCTGAGCAACTGAATATTCCGGTGACAACCTCGCTGATGGGCCTGGGCGTGTTCCCTGGCACGCATCGTCAGTGCATCGGCATGCTGGGTATGCACGGCACTTACGAAGCCAACATGACCATGCACAATGCCGATCTGATTTTCGGTATTGGTGTGCGCTTCGACGACCGCACCACCAACAATCTGGCGAAGTACTGCCCGAACGCCACCATTATGCATATCGATGTCGATCCGACGTCGATCTCCAAAACCGTCAGCGCGGACATTCCGATTGTCGGCGATGCGAAGCAGACGCTGGCGCAGATGTTAGAGCTGCTGGCGCAAAGCGATGCGAAGCAGGAGCTTGATAGCCTGCGCGACTGGTGGCAGACCATTGAAGGCTGGCGTGGCCGCAAGTGTCTGGAATTCGATCGCACCACTGACAAAATCAAGCCGCAGGCTGTCATCGAAACCATCTGTCGTTTGACCAAAGGCGAAGCTTACGTCACCTCTGACGTCGGTCAGCATCAGATGTTTGCCGCACTTTATTACCAGTTCGACAAGCCGCGTCGCTGGATCAACTCCGGCGGCTTGGGCACCATGGGCTTCGGCTTGCCTGCTGCGCTGGGTGTGAAGATGGCTCTGCCGGATGAAACGGTTATTTGCGTGACCGGCGATGGCAGTATCCAGATGAACATTCAGGAGCTATCGACCGCGCTGCAGTACGATTTACCGGTGCTGGTATTGAACCTCAACAACGGCTTCCTCGGCATGGTTAAGCAGTGGCAGGACATGATTTACTCCGGTCGCCACTCGCAGTCTTACATGCAATCGCTGCCTGACTTCGTGCGTCTGGCCGAAGCTTATGGTCATGTGGGGATCTCCATTGCGCATCCTGCGGAACTGGAAGAGAAGCTGCAGCTGGCACTAGATACGCTGGCGAAAGGCCGTCTGGTGTTTGTGGATGTGAATATTGACGGCAGCGAGCACGTTTACCCGATGCAAATTCGTGGTGGTTCGATGGATGAGATGTGGTTGAGCAAAACGGAGAGGACTTAATTATGCGTCGTATTTTATCGGTTCTGCTGGAAAACGAATCCGGCGCATTGTCCCGCGTAGTGGGACTGTTCTCTCAACGTGGTTACAACATCGAAAGCCTTACTGTCGCGCCAACCGATGATCCGACCTTGTCACGCATGACGATTCAAACGGTCGGCGATGAGAAAGTGCTGGAGCAGATCGAGAAGCAGTTGCACAAGCTGGTGGACGTGTTACGTGTCAGCGAGCTGGGGCAGGGCGCTTACGTTGAGCGTGAAATCATGCTGGTGAAAATCCAGGCCAGCGGTTACGGCCGTGAAGAAGTGAAGCGCAGTGCGGAAATTTTCCGTGGTCAGATTATCGATGTCACGCCAACGCTTTACACGGTTCAGCTGGCAGGCACCAGTGATAAACTCGACGCGTTTCTTAACACCGTTCGCGACGTAGCAGAAATTGTTGAAGTAGCTCGTTCAGGAATCGTGGGTGTGTCGCGTGGCGATCGCGTAATGCGTTAATCACCTTAAGTAACGATTTTATCTGATTCTAACCCGGCGAAAAGCCGGGTTTTTTTATTTTATGCGCTTATCCAGGATGAGAGAGAAAAGCGGTTGCTCGGCGTAGTGTTCTGCGGTTAGATGTTACAAATGTTTTACCCATAGCTACTCTGCGGATATTTTCGCCAGCGCTGGCTTATCAGAATTAAGGTGTCACCGTGAAACTGGATGAAATTGCGCGCCTGGCAGGCGTGTCGCGCACCACGGCCAGCTATGTAATCAATGGCAAAGCGCGGCAGTATCGTGTCAGCGAGAAAACCGTCGAGAAAGTGATGGCGGTGGTGCGTGAACACAACTATCACCCGAATGCCGTCGCGGCAGGGCTGCGTGCCGGACGCACGCGTTCAATTGGTCTGGTGATCCCTGATTTGGAAAACACCAGCTACACGCGCATTGCCAACTATCTGGAACGTCAGGCGCGTCAGCGCGGTTATCAGCTACTCATTGCCTGCTCGGAAGATCAGCCGGACAATGAAATGCGCTGCATCGAGCATCTGTTGCAGCGTCAGGTTGATGCCATCATCGTTTCGACTTCACTGCCGCCAGAGCATCCGTTCTATCAGCGTTGGATCAACGATCCCTTACCGATTATCGCGCTGGACCGTGCGCTGGATCGTGAACACTTTACCAGCGTGGTGGGTGCCGATCAGGATGATGCGCAGGCATTGGCGGCTGAATTGCGTCAGCTATCGGTGAAAAACGTGCTGTTCCTTGGGGCGCTGCCGGAATTGTCGGTGAGTTTCCTGCGTGAACTCGGCTTCCGCGATGCGTGGAAAGACGACGAGCGGCCCATTGATTATATCTACTGCAACAGTTTTGATCGTGCCGCCGCTGCCACGCTGTTTGAGAAGTACCTCGACGATCATCCGATGCCGGAGGCGCTGTTTACAACGTCGTTTGGGCTGCTGCAGGGCGTAATGGACGTTACCTTGAAGCGTGATGGCCGCTTGCCAACCGATCTGGCGATTGCCACTTTTGGCGACCACGAATTGCTGGACTTCCTTGAGTGTCCGGTGCTGGCGGTGGGTCAGCGTCATCGCGACGTGGCTGAGCGCGTGCTGGAACTGGTTTTGGCCTCGCTGGATGAACCGCGTAAACCGAAACCGGGTTTAACCCGCATTCGTCGTAATTTATTCCGCCGCGGACAATTAAGCCGCCGCGTTAAATGAAATGCTGGGCAGTTCACTGCCCAGTGTTAATTTAATCTGCAGCTATTTCCTGCAAACCTTACGGCGTAAATAAGCGTAAATAATCGCCACTCCAGCTAACAATTTAACCCTGCTGACTTTTCTTAACTGTTTACATCTTCAGCAGCGTGTCTTGGCAGAGCTGGCGCGATGATGCTGGGCTTCCTTTCAGAAATCCCCTAAAATGCCGCCGTCGTCGCAGTTTGCAGGGCAAATATAATTCTGCTTAAAAGCGCTTTATTTTTCACCATTTTTCATTGTGCGAAAATTTTTATTCAATTATTCATCAGGTTAATTTTTTATTTTGCAAATCCATGTCGATTAATTCCCTCTCTGATTAATTTCACCCGATGTAAATAGTGATATTCACTTGCCGTTGCGGCTTGACAAGGATTTCATCGGCTCCGTAAACTCGTTTCGTGGTAAAAAGTGGGATAAAGTGGTGAAAACGGGTGATTGAGGGGTGAGGCTGGCATGTTCCGTGGAGCAACGTTAGTCAATCTCGACAGCAAAGGGCGATTAGCAGTACCAACGCGCTATCGTGAATTGCTTGTCGCAGAGTCTCAGGGGCAAATGGTATGCACCATTGACCTCCACCAGCCATGCCTACTGCTTTATACCCTGCCCGAATGGGAAATCATTGAGAAAAAGCTGTCTCGCTTATCCAGCATGAATCCAGCCGAGCGTCGCGTGCAGCGACTGCTGTTAGGACATGCCAGTGAATGCCAGATGGATAATGCGGGTCGTTTGTTGTTGGCGAACACGTTACGCCAACACGCCGGCCTGACCAAAGAAGTGATGCTGGTTGGACAGTTCAACAAGTTTGAGCTGTGGGATGAACAGACCTGGTATCAACAAGTTAAGGATGATATTGACACAGAACAGTCGGCTCAGGAGCCTTTATCTGAGCGGTTGCAGGATTTGTCGCTATAGCTATGCAGGAAAATTTCAAACACACCACAGTGCTGCTGGATGAGGCGGTAAACGGCCTTAATATCAGGGAAGACGGCATTTATATCGATGGCACTTTTGGTCGCGGCGGTCACTCGCGCTTAATCCTTTCTCAGCTTGGCGAGAAAGGGCAACTGATAGCGATTGATCGCGATCCGCAAGCGATAGCCGCAGCCGCTGAGATAAACGATCCGCGTTTCTCGATCGTCCACGGGCCGTTTTCGGCATTAGCGGAATACGTCGAAGAGCGCGGGCTGACCGGCAAGATCGATGGCGTTCTTCTCGATCTGGGCGTCTCTTCACCGCAGCTGGATGATGCCGAGCGCGGCTTCTCCTTTATGCGTGATGGGCCGCTGGATATGCGTATGGACCCAACGCGCGGGCAATCAGCCGCTGAATGGCTGATGAGTGCGGAAGAGGCGGATATTGCTTTCGTGATCAAAACCTACGGTGAAGAGCGTTTCGGTAAGCGTATTGCGCGCGCCATCGTTGAGCGCAACCGCGAACAGCCGATGACGCGCACCAAAGAGCTGGCTACGGTGATTGCCGCCGCGATGCCCGTCAAAGACAAATTTAAGCATCCGGCAACGCGTACTTTCCAGGCGATTCGTATCTGGATCAACAGCGAGCTGGAAGAGATTGATACTGCGCTGAAAGGGGCATTATCGGTTCTCGCATCCGGCGGCAGATTGTCGATTATCAGCTTCCACTCACTGGAGGATCGCTTAGTGAAGCGCTTTATGCGCGATCAGAGCCGCGGTCCGCAGGTGCCAGCAGGGATTCCGATGACCGAGTCGCAGCTTAAAGCTTTAGGCGGACGTGAACTGAAAACGCTGGGCAAGCTGATTCCTGGTGAAGCCGAAGTGAATGAAAACCCACGAGCGCGTAGTTCGGTGTTGCGTATCGCGGAGCGAACGGCGTCATGATTGGCAACGAGCGCCACAGCTTACCCGGTGTTATTGGTGGGGACTTGCTGCGATTTGGCAAGATTCCAATGCTGTTGTTGGCTGCGGTGCTGGTGTCTTCGGTAATGGTGGTGACCACTACGCACAAGACGCGCCTGTTAACGGCGCAGCGTGAACAGCTGGTGCTGGAGCGTGATGCGCTCGATATCGAATGGCGCAACCTGATTCTTGAAGAGAACGCACTGGGCGATCATAGCCGCGTAGAGCGAATAGCAACCGATAAACTGCAAATGCAGCATGTTGATCCTTCGCAGGAAAATATTGTGGTGCAGAAATAAGGAATCGCAGAACTTAATGAGTGGCGCAGGCAAAACGCTGAAGTTAAAAAAACAAGAAGATAAGGCCAGCTTTGTGAGCTGGCGCTTTGCGTTACTGTGCGGGTGCATTTTATTGGCGCTAGGCGGACTGCTGTCGCGCGTAGCATGGCTGCAGGTGATCAACCCTGACAAGCTGGTGAAAGAGGGCGATTTGCGTTCGCTGCGCGTGCAATCGGTGCCAACCGCGCGCGGGATGATCAGCGATCGTGCTGGTCGTCCACTGGCGGTGAGCGTGCCGGTAAATGCGATCTGGGCCGATCCGAAAGAGCTGACCGAGCACGGTGGCGTCTCACTGGATAGCCGCTGGAAGGCGCTGTCGGATGCGTTATCGATTCCGCTTGATCAACTCGCTGCACGCATCAACGCCAACCCGAAAGGGCGCTTTGTCTATCTGGCGCGCCAGGTGAATCCGGCGATTGGCGAGTACGTGAAAAAGCTTAAGCTGCCGGGCATCTATCTGCGTGAAGAGTCGCGCCGCTACTATCCGGCGGGCCAGGTTACCGCGCACCTGATTGGTTTCACCAACATTGATGGTCAGGGCATCGAAGGCATCGAAAAGAGCTTCGACAAATGGCTGACTGGCGCACCGGGCGAACGTACCGTGCGTAAAGACCGCAACGGCCGCGTTATTGAAGATATCTCCTCGGTAGATAGCCGCGCTGCGCACAACCTCACGCTGAGCATCGATGAACGTTTGCAGGCGTTGGTGTACCGTGAACTGAATAACGCCGTGGCGTTCAACAAAGCCGAATCAGGCACCGCCGTGCTGGTGGATGTGAACACCGGCGAAGTGCTGGCGATGGCGAATAGCCCAGCTTACAACCCGAATAATCTCAGCAACACGCCGAAAGACGTGATGCGTAACCGTGCCATTACCGACATCTTCGAACCCGGTTCCACCGTGAAACCGATGGTGGTGATGACGGCTTTACAGCGCGGTGTGGTGAAAGAGAACAGCGTACTGAACACCGTGCCGTACCGCGTCAATGGTCATGAGATCAAAGACGTGGCGCGCTACAACGAATTGACCCTTACCGGGGTTTTACAGAAGTCGAGTAACGTCGGGGTTTCACGTTTGGCGTTAGCGATGCCCTCCTCAGCACTCGTAGATACTTACGCGCGCTTTGGGCTGGGTAAACCGACCAATTTGGGGCTGGTCGGGGAAAGTAGTGGCTTATACCCTCAAAAACAACGGTGGTCTGACATAGAGAGGGCCACCTTCTCTTTCGGCTACGGGCTAATGGTAACGCCGTTACAGTTAGCGCGAGTCTACGCAACCATTGGCAGCTACGGCATCAATCGCCCGCTGTCGATCACCAAAGTTGACCCGCCGGTAGCGGGTGAACGCGTTTTCCAGGAAGACCCGGTGAAAACGGTGATGCACATGATGGAAAGCGTTGCGTTGCCTGGCGGCGGTGGGGTTAAAGCCGCCATCAAGGGCTATCGCATTGCCATCAAAACCGGTACCGCCAAGAAGGTTGGGCCGGATGGACGTTACGTCAACAAATACATTGCTTATACCGCAGGCGTTGCGCCTGCCAGCCGTCCTCGTTTTGCGCTGGTGGTGGTGATCAACGATCCCCAGGCCGGTAAATATTATGGTGGTGCGGTTTCAGCACCGGTGTTTGGTGCCATCATGGGCGGCGTGTTGCGTACCATGAATATCGAACCTGATGCGCTGCCGACAGTTGATAAGAACGAGTTGGTGAAGAATAGAAGTGAGGAATCAAGTGACAGATCGTAACCTGCGCGACTTACTGGCCCCGTGGGTGCCGGGTGCGCCGGCGCGTCCACTCCGTGACATGACACTAGATAGCCGCGCTGCGGCTTCTGGCGATCTGTTTATCGCCGTGGCGGGCCATCATGCTGATGGACGTCGTTTTATTCCGCAGGCTATTGCACAAGGCGTGGTGGCGGTGATTGCCGAAGCCGAAGGTGAAGCCAGCGATGGAGATATCCGTGAGATGCATGGCGTCCCGGTTATCTATCTGGCGCAGTTGCAGCAGCGTCTCTCTGCACTGGCCGGACGCTTTTATCAGCAGCCTGCAAGTAAACTGAAATTAATCGGTGTTACCGGCACCAACGGCAAAACCACCACCACGCAACTGATGGCGCAGTGGGCCAACTTGCTGGGTGAAACCGGCGCAGTAATGGGCACGGTCGGCAATGGCCTTTACGGTCAACTGGTGGCCACCGAAAACACCACCGGTTCTGCTGTGGATGTGCAGCATGTGCTGAATGATTTAGTCGGGCAGGGCGCAACTCTGACGGCGATGGAAGTCTCCTCACACGGTTTGGTGCAGCATCGTGTTGCAGCCTTGCCGTTTGCGGCTGCGGTATTTACTAACCTGAGCCGCGATCACCTCGATTATCACGGTGATATGCAGAGCTATGAATCCGCTAAATGGTTACTGTTCTCTGAGCATCAAGTCGCTGAAGCCATCATCAACGCTGATGATGAAGTGGGCCGTCGCTGGCTGGCAAAATTGCCGGATGCGGTAGCGGTCACCATGCAAGACAATCTGCAATCGGGCTGTCATGGTCGCTGGCTCAAAGCCACCGCGGTGGATTATCACGATGGCGGTGCGCACATCCGGTTCAGCTCCAGTTGGGGCAACGGCGAGTTTGATAGCCGCCTGATGGGCGCTTTCAACGTGAGCAACTTGTTGCTGGCGTTGGCTACGCTGCTGGCGCTGGACTATCCGCTTGATGCGCTGGTTGCCACGGCACCGCAGCTGCAGCCGGTGTGTGGGCGTATGGAAGTGTTTACTGCGCCAGATAAACCTACTGTGGTTGTCGATTACGCTCACACGCCAGATGCGCTGGAAAAAGCGCTTGAAGCGGCGCGTCTGCACTGTAAAGGCCAGCTGTGGTGCGTGTTTGGCTGCGGTGGCGATCGTGACAAAGGCAAACGTCCATTGATGGGCGCGATTGCTGAGCAGTTCTCCGACATCGTGGTGATCACCGACGATAATCCGCGTAGCGAAGAGCCGATGGCGATTGTGAATGACATTCTCACCGGCTTGCTCGATCCGGGCCGTGCGCGCGTGGTTTCCGGTCGTGCGCAGGCGGTCACCAACGCCGTGATGCAAGCTGGCGCCGATGACATCGTATTGGTGGCCGGAAAAGGCCACGAAGATTATCAAATCATTGGCAACCGCCGTCTGGATTACTCCGATCGCGACACCGTCGCCCGTTTGTTGGGGGTGATGGCATGATTCCCGTTTCGCTCAACACGCTGGCCGAAATCAGCGGCGGCCAACTGCACGGCGCGGACCTAACCATTGCCGATGTCACCACCGATACACGTAAAGTCACCGCCGGCAGCCTGTTTGTGGCGCTGGTGGGTGAACGTTTTGATGCTCATGATTTCGCTAACGATGCCATTGCCAACGGCGCGCAGGCGCTGCTGGTAAGTAAGCTGCTGAAGGTTACTGTACCGCAGGTGGTTGTCGCTGATACGCGCATTGCTTTCGGGCAACTCGCTGCGTGGGTACGCCAACAGGCGAAAGCGCGCGTGGTTGCTTTAACCGGTTCATCCGGTAAAACCTCGGTCAAAGAGATGACCGCCGCGATTCTGCGCCAGTGTGGCGAAACGCTCTACACCGCAGGCAACCTGAACAACGATTTCGGTGTGCCGATGACGCTGCTGCGTCTCACTAAAGAACATGCTTACGCCGTGATCGAGCTGGGTGCCAACCATCAAGGCGAAATTGCTTACACCACCGATCTGGTGCGCCCGGAAACCGCGTTAGTCAATAACCTGGCCGCCGCTCATCTGGAAGGCTTTGGTTCACTGGCCGGTGTGGCGAAAGCCAAAGGCGAGATTTTTGGCGGCTTACCGGTACACGGTACTGCGATCGTCAACGCCGACAGCAACGATCTTGCTAACTGGCAATCACAGTTTGTGGATAAAACCCTGTGGCGCTTCTCGCCGCAGCCATTGGCTGATGCTGAGTTCCGCGCCAGCGAAATCGTGCTGCGTGCCGATGCCACCCTGTTCACGCTGCATACGCCACGCGGTGATATTGCCGTGGAATTACCGCTGCCAGGCCGTCATAACATCGCGAATGCGTTAGCCGCTGCAGCGCTCGCATTGTCAGTAGATGCGCCGCTGACGGCGATTAAAGTTGGCCTTAAAACGTTACAGGCGGTTCCTGGTCGACTGTTCCCGATTCGTCTGGCGGCCAATCAATTACTGCTGGATGACAGCTACAACGCCAACGTCGGTTCGATGACGGCTGCCGCGCAGGTGCTGGGCGATATGCCGGGTTACCGTGTGATGGTGGTGGGCGATATGGCTGAGCTGGGGGATGAAGCCGAGTTGTGCCATCGGCAGGTGGGCGATGCGGCCAAAGCAGCAGGCATTGATTGCGTGCTGAGCACCGGAACCCTAAGCCAGTTGATTGGCGAAAGCAGCGGCAAAGGCGAGCATTTCGCCACGAAAACCGCGCTGACTGAACGTTTACGCACATTGCTGTCCGAACATCAGGACATCACTATTTTGGTTAAAGGTTCACGTAGTGCCGCCATGGAGCAGGTAGTACAGAGCTTACAGGAGAAAGGAACATGCTAGTCTGGCTGGCCGAACATCTGGTCGCATTTTATTCCGGCTTTAACGTCTTCTCGTACCTGACGTTTCGCGCCATTGTCAGCCTGCTGACCGCTTTGTTCATTTCTCTGTGGATGGGCCCGCGCCTGATTGCCTGGCTGCAGAAACTGCAGATCGGCCAGGTGGTGCGTAATGACGGTCCAGAGTCACACTTCAGCAAACGTGGCACGCCAACCATGGGCGGCGTGATGATCCTCACCTCTATCACCATTTCGGTGCTGATGTGGGCCTATCCATCCAATCCATACGTCTGGTGCGTGCTGGTGGTGTTGGTTGGTTTTGGCATCATCGGCTTTGTGGATGACTATCGCAAAGTGGTGCGCAAAGACACTAAAGGCCTGATCGCGCGCTGGAAATACTTCTGGATGTCAGTGATTTCGCTGGCCGTTGCATTCGCGCTGTTTATCGCCGGTAAAGATACGCCTGCGACGCAGCTGGTGGTGCCGTTCTTTAAAGACATCATGCCGCAACTTGGCCTGTTCTACGTGGTGCTGGCCTACTTCGTGATTGTTGGTACTGGCAACGCGGTTAACTTAACGGACGGCCTTGATGGCTTAGCCATCATGCCAACGGTATTCGTGGCAGCAGGTTTTGCGCTGGTGGCTTGGGCAACCGGTAACGTCAAGTTTGCCGAATATCTGCATATTCCTTATTTACGCCACGCGGGCGAATTAGTGATTGTCTGCACCGCGATTGTTGGAGCCGGACTCGGATTTTTGTGGTTCAACACCTATCCAGCGCAAGTGTTCATGGGCGATGTCGGCTCACTGGCGCTGGGTGGCGCGCTCGGCACTATCGCCGTGCTACTGCGCCAGGAATTCTTGCTGTTGATCATGGGCGGCGTGTTTGTGGTCGAAACGCTGTCGGTGATTCTGCAGGTGGGATCGTTCAAGCTGCGCGGTCAACGTATTTTCCGCATGGCGCCGATTCACCATCACTATGAATTGAAAGGCTGGCCGGAGCCGCGCGTCATCGTGCGCTTCTGGATTATTTCGCTGATGCTGGTGCTGATTGGCCTGGCAACGCTGAAGGTACGTTAATCATGGCTGACTATCGGGGCAGAAAAGTCGTCATCATTGGATTAGGCATTACTGGCCTCTCCTGTGTTGATTTCTTCCTCGCGCAAGGCGTAACGCCACGCGTGATGGATACCCGTGTCTCGCCGCCGGGGCTGGACAAGCTGCCAGCCTCGGTGGAGCGCTATGTTGGCGGTATTAATAGCGATTGGCTGCTGGCGTCCGATCTGATTATCGCTAGCCCAGGCATCGCGCTGGCGCATCCTGCTTTGAGCGAAGCCGCCGATGCCGGGATTGAAATCATCGGCGATATCGAGCTGTTCTGCCGTGAAGCGCAGGCACCAATTGTGGCGATTACCGGTTCGAACGGCAAAAGCACCGTGACGACGCTGGTGGGTGAAATGGCGCGTGCCGCAGGGTGGCAGGTAGGCGTGGGCGGCAACATCGGTTTGCCGGCGCTAACGCTATTGAAATCGCCAGCACAGCTCTATGTGCTCGAACTCTCCAGCTTCCAGCTGGAAACCACACACAGCCTGAAAGCGGCCGCGGCGACGATCCTCAATCTCACCGAGGATCATATGGATCGCTATCCGCTCGGCATGCAGCAATATCGTGCCGCCAAGCTGCGTATTTACGAAAACGCCAGCGTCTGCGTAGTGAACGCTGACGATGGCATGACCATGCCGGTGCGCGGTGTCGATCAGCGCTGCGTGAGCTTCGGCATCAACCTTGGCGATTATCATCTCAATCAGCAGCAAGGCAGCACCTGGCTGCGGGCGAAGGGCGAGAAAGTCCTGAACACCGATGAGATGACGCTGGTAGGTCAACATAATTACACCAACGCGCTGGCAGCGCTGGCATTGGCCGACGCGGTGAACATCCCGCGCGCTTCCAGCCTGAAAGCCTTAACCACCTTTACCGGCCTTACGCACCGCTTCCAGCTGGTGCATGAAGCCAACGGCGTGCGCTGGATCAACGATTCCAAAGCCACCAACGTTGGCAGCACCGAAGCGGCGCTGAACGGCCTGAAGGTAAAAGGCACGTTGTGGCTGCTGCTGGGCGGCGACGGCAAATCGGCTGACTTCAGCCCGCTGGCGCGCTATCTGCAAGGCGACAGCGTGAAGGTGTTCTGTTTTGGTCGCGATGGCGATGCGTTAGCGGCACTGCGTCCGGAGATTGCCACGCGCACAGAAACCATGCAGCAGGCGATGACGCAAATTGCCGCACAGGTAAAAGCCGGCGATATGGTGCTGTTATCACCGGCCTGCGCCAGCCTTGACCAGTTCCGTAATTTTGAACAGCGCGGCGATCAGTTCGCGCAACTGGCGAAGGAGTTGAGCTGATGCGCATTCCTGGAGCCGGTATCGCCAATTATCTGTCAGTGCGCCTGCGCGATTGGGTGATGGGCGCGCGCGACAGTGATGATGCGCCAGTGGTCCTGTACGATCGCACGCTGCTGTGGCTGACCTTTGGGCTGGCGCTGATCGGTTTTGTGATGGTGACGTCGGCGTCAATGCCGGTGGGTCAACGTCTGAACGAAGATCCGTTCTACTTTGCCAAGCGTGATGCATTCTATATCGCTTTGGCGTTTGGTATGGCGCTGGTGACCTTGCGCATCCCGATGGATTTCTGGCAGCGCTACAGCAACGTGATGCTGATGGTATCCGTGGTGATGCTGCTGATCGTCTTGGTCGTGGGTAGCTCGGTGAACGGCGCATCGCGCTGGATTGCCCTTGGCCCGCTGCGTATTCAGCCGGCTGAGCTCTCGAAGTTGACGCTGTTCTGCTATCTCGCCAGCTATCTGGTGCGCAAAGTAGAAGAGGTGCGTAACAACTTCTGGGGCTTCTGTAAGCCGATGGGCGTGATGGTGGTGCTGGCCGTGCTGCTACTGGCGCAGCCTGACCTCGGTACCGTGGTCGTGCTGTTTGTTACCACGCTGGCGATGCTGTTCCTCGCCGGGGCGAAAATGTGGCAGTTCCTGGCGATCATCGGCTCCGGCATTTTCGCCGTGGTGCTGCTGATCATCGCGGAACCGTACCGTATGCGCCGTGTAACGTCCTTCTGGAACCCGTGGGAAGATCCGTTCGGTAGCGGCTACCAGCTGACGCAATCCTTGATGGCATTTGGACGCGGTGAGTTCTGGGGACAGGGCTTAGGCAACTCGGTGCAGAAACTGGAATATCTGCCGGAAGCACATACCGACTTTATCTTCTCCATCATCGGTGAAGAGTTGGGTTATGTCGGTGTGGTTTTAGCGCTGTTGATGGTATTCTTCGTCGCTTTTCGCGCGATGTCGATTGGTCGCCGTGCTCTGGAGATCGATCAGCGCTTTTCAGGCTTCCTCGCTTGCTCAATTGGCGTGTGGTTTAGCTTCCAGGCGCTGGTTAACGTCGGTGCGGCTGCGGGCATGCTGCCGACCAAAGGTCTGACATTGCCGCTGATCAGTTACGGTGGTTCGAGTCTGATCATCATGTCGACCGCCATCGTGTTTTTATTGCGCATAGATTATGAAACGCGTCTGGCGAAAGCGCAGGCGTTTACCCGAGGTGCTCGATGAGTGGCAAACGGCTGATGGTCATGGCAGGCGGTACTGGCGGGCATGTGTTCCCCGGTCTGGCCGTTGCCCATCACCTGATGGAACAAGGCTGGCAGGTGCGCTGGCTGGGAACCGCTGACCGAATGGAAGCGGATTTGGTACCGAAACACGGCATTGAAATTGATTTTATCCGCATCAGCGGTTTACGCGGTAAAGGCGTGAAAGCGCAGTTGCTGGCACCGGTGCGCATCTTCAATGCCTGGCGCCAGGCGCGTCGCATCATGAAGAGCTGGCAGCCGGATGTGGTGCTGGGCATGGGCGGCTATGTTTCAGGTCCCGGTGGTTTAGCCGCGTGGAGCTGCGGTATCCCGGTGGTGCTGCATGAGCAGAACGGCATTGCCGGCCTGACCAATAAGTGGCTGGCGAAAATCGCCACCAAAGTGATGCAGGCGTTTCCCGGTGCGTTTCCAAATGCTGAAGTGGTTGGCAATCCGGTGCGTACCGATGTGTTAGCGCTGCCGTTACCGGCAGAACGTCTGAGCGCACGTTCCGGCCCGATTCGCGTGCTGGTGGTCGGCGGCAGCCAGGGCGCGCGTATCCTCAACCAGACCGTGCCACAAGTAGCCGCAGAGTTGGGTGAAGCCATTACGGTTTGGCATCAAACCGGGAAAGGCGGACTGGAAACCGTGCAGCAGGCTTACCGCGCAGCGGGCCAGCCGCAGCACAAAGTCACCGAGTTTATCGATGACATGGCCGAAGCTTACGCCTGGGCCGATGTGGTGGTGTGCCGTTCGGGCGCATTGACGGTGAGCGAAGTGGCCGCCGCAGGTTTACCGGCGATTTTCGTGCCGTTTCAGCACAAAGATCGTCAGCAGTACTGGAATGCGTTGCCGCTGGAAAAAGCGGGCGCAGCCAAAATTTTCGAGCAGCCGCAATTTACCGCAGCTGTGGTAGCGGACACGCTGCGTCACTGGGATCGCACCACATTGTTGGCGATGGCAGAAAAAGCCCGTCAGGTCGCGATTCCCGATGCAACCGAGCGGGTTGCAAATGAAGTGGCGCGCGTCGCGAAGTAATTAATCGGCCAGTTGATTTGGCCCGTACCTTTAGCAGGTGCAAACGGGAAAAACAGGTAATTGAAACAGATGAATACACAACAATTGGCAAAACTGCGTTCTATTGTGCCCGAGATGCGTCGCGTCCGGCACATTCACTTTGTCGGCATCGGTGGTGCTGGCATGGGCGGTATTGCCGAGGTGTTGGCGAACGAAGGCTATCACATTAGCGGTTCTGATCTGGCACCGAACGCGGTGACACAGCATCTGGCGGCGCTGGGCGCGACGATTTATTTCAACCATCGTCCGGAAAACGTCACCGATGCCAGCGTTGTCGTAGTGTCGACAGCCGTTGCGCAGGATAACCCTGAGCTGGTTGCCGCACGTGAGCAGCGTATCCCCGTGATTCGTCGTGCTGAGATGTTGGCAGAACTGATGCGTTTCCGTCACGGCATTGCCGTTGCCGGTACGCACGGTAAAACCACCACCACCGCGATGGTGACCAGCATTTACGCGGAAGGCGGACTGGATCCGACCTTCGTTAACGGCGGATTGGTTAAGGCCGCAGGTACGCATGCGCGCCTGGGCAGCAGCCGTTACCTGATTGCAGAAGCCGATGAAAGTGATGCGTCCTTCCTGCATCTGCAGCCGATGGTGGCGATTGTCACCAACATCGAAGCCGATCACATGGACACCTATCAGGGTGATTTTGAGAACCTGAAGCAGACGTTCATTAACTTCCTGCACAACCTGCCGTTCTACGGACGCGCGGTAATGTGCGTGGATGACGCGGTGATTCGTGACCTGATTCCGCGTGTAGGCCGCCAGGTAACAACCTACGGCTTCAGCGACGACGCAGATGTGCGTATCGAGAATTATGAGCAGCGTGGCGCACAAGGCCACTTCACCATCATCCGCCAGGATAAGCCGGTGCTGAAAGTGACGCTGAACGCGCCGGGCCGTCATAACGCTCTGAACGCGGCTGCTGCGGTAGCTGTCGCCAGTGAAGAAGGTATTGAAGATAACGCAATTCTGGCCGCGCTGGAGAGCTTCCAGGGTACCGGACGCCGCTTTGACGTGCTTGGCGAGTTCGATACCGCCGCCGTTAACGGTAATCCAGGCAGCGCGATGCTGGTCGACGATTACGGCCACCATCCCACCGAAGTGGATGTCACCATCAAAGCCGCACGTGCGGGCTGGCCTGACAAGAAGCTGGTGATGGTGTTCCAGCCGCATCGCTACACCCGTACGCGTGACCTGTTTGATGATTTCGCGAATGTGCTGTCGCAGGTGGATGTGTTGCTGATGCTGGATGTCTATCCGGCGGGTGAAGCCGCGATTCCCGGCGCTGACAGCCGTTCGCTGTGCCGCGCGATTCGTAACCGTGGCAAGGTTGATCCGATTCTGGTCTCTGAGCATGACGCGCTGCCAGACGCGCTGGCGCCGTTGCTGTCGGGCGACGATCTGGTGATCGTGCAGGGCGCAGGCAACATCGGCAAGATTGCCCGCAAGCTGGCCGAAAACGAATTACAGCCTGCCGTTAAGTCGGAGGCGCGCCATGACTGAGAAGGTTGCCGTATTGATGGGTGGCACCTCGGCAGAGCGTGACGTGTCGCTGATGTCCGGTGCGGCGGTGCTGGCTGGACTGCGTGAAATGGGCATTGATGCGCATGCAGTCGATACGCGTGATGTGTCAGTGCTGGATCTGAAACAGCAGGGTTTCGCTAAAGCGTTTATTGCTTTGCACGGCCGCGGTGGTGAAGACGGCACGCTGCAAGCGGTGCTGGAGTTCCTGCAATTGCCCTATACCGGCAGCGGCGTGATGGCTTCCGCCATCACCATGGACAAACTACGCAGCAAATTGTTGTGGCAGGGCAGGGGATTACCCTCAGGCAAATTTGTCTGGCTGACGCGTCAGCAGCATGAGCAAGGTTTTGACGCGGATACTACCGCCGCCATTGAGGCGCTGGGCTTACCGCTGTTTGTGAAGCCAAGCTGCGAAGGTTCTAGCGTGGGTATCAGCCGCGTGAACCATGCGGATGCCTTACCCGCAGCGCTTGAAGAAGCCTTTCGCCATGATGATGATGTGCTGATCGAAGCTTTTCTGAGCGGCGCGGAGTACACCGTGGGCATCGTGGGTGAGCAAATTCTGCCTTCTATCAGAATTAAAACCGCCAGCGAGTTCTATGACTATGAAGCTAAATACATTTCTGACGATACTGAATACTTCTGCCCAAGCGGATTAAGCGCCGAGCAGGAAGCAGAATTGCAGACGTTGGTGTGGTCAGCCTGGCGCGCATTGGGTTGCAGCGGCTGGGGTCGCGTCGACGTGATGGCGGACGGTGAGGGCAACTTCCAACTGTTGGAAGTGAATACTTCGCCGGGCATGACCAGCCACAGCTTAGTGCCGATGGCCGCGAAGCAAGCGGGATACAGCTTCCCGCAGCTGGTAGCGCGTATTCTGGAGCTGGCTGACTGATATGTCTCAGGCGGCGATACGAGTACGCAATCGCGAACCTCAGGAGCGGACACGCTCCGGGCGTAGCAACGGTGCGCGACTGTTTGGCATGGTGTTCCTGCTGATTGTGCTGGGCATTATGGTGGCGGGCGGCCTCGTGGTACTGAAGTGGATGAATGATGCGTCACGCTTGCCGTTATCGAAGCTGGTGGTGACCGGGCAAACCCACTACACCACGCATGACGATATTCGCCAGGCTATTTTATCGCTTGGCGCGCCGGGGACCTTCATGTCGCAGAACGTGGATATCATCCAGCAGCAGATTGAGCGTTTACCCTGGATTAAGCAGGTCAGTGTGCGCAAGCAGTGGCCTGATGAGCTGAAGATAAATCTGGTGGAGTACGTTCCCGTGGCACGTTGGAACGACTCACACATGGTGGACGCCGATGGCGTCTCCTTCAGCGTACCGGCCAGTCACGTTGGCAAAGAAGCGTTGCCAATGCTGTACGGCCCGGAAGGCAGTGAAAACGAGGTGTTAGCTGGCTATCACACCATGAGTGATGTGTTAAAGGCTAACAAGTTTACCCTGAAGGTCGCGTCGATGACGGCGCGGCGCTCGTGGCAATTAGTGACCAGTGACGATGTGCGCATCGAATTAGGTCGCAGCGATACCATGAAGCGTCTGAACCGTTTTATTGAGCTTTATCCGGATTTGCAGCAGCAGGGCCAGAGTCAGAACCAGCGCATCACGTATGTTGATTTGCGCTACGATTCGGGCGCCGCCGTCGGTTGGGCCGCTGCACCGATAGAGCCACAGGACAGTAATCAGCAACAGAACCAGGCACAGGCTAAACCACAATGATCAAGGCAACGGACAGAAAACTGGTAGTAGGACTCGAAATTGGCACCGCGAAGGTGTCCGCCCTGGTTGGGGAAATTCTGCCCGATGGTATGGTCAATATTATTGGGGTGGGCAGTTGCCCGTCTCGCGGCATGGATAAAGGCGGCGTAAACGATCTGGAGTCGGTGGTGAAATGCGTACAGCGCGCCATCGATCAGGCTGAATTGATGGCGGACTGCCAGATTTCATCGGTATACCTTGCTTTATCGGGCAAACATATCAGTTGCCAGAACGAAATCGGGATGGTTCCGATTTCGGAAGAGGAAGTGACTCAGGATGATGTAGAGAACGTGGTGCATACGGCGAAATCCGTTCGCGTACGTGACGAGCATCGTATCCTGCATGTCATTCCGCAGGAATATGCCATCGATTATCAGGAAGGCATTAAGAATCCAGTGGGACTTTCCGGCGTGCGTATGCAGGCGAAAGTACATTTGATCACCTGCCACAACGATATGGCAAAAAATATTGTCAAAGCCGTTGAACGTTGTGGCCTGAAAGTTGACCAACTGATTTTTGCTGGCCTGGCATCCAGTTTCTCAGTGTTAACAGAAGATGAACGTGAGCTGGGCGTCTGTGTTGTTGATATCGGTGGCGGTACAATGGATATCGCTGTCTATACTGGCGGTGCACTGCGTCATACCAAAGTGATCCCGTATGCCGGGAACGTGGTAACCAGCGATATCGCCTACGCTTTTGGTACGCCGCCGACCGACGCAGAAGCGATTAAAGTGCGTCATGGTTGCGCATTGGGCTCGATTGTCGGCAAAGATGAAAATGTCGAAGTGCCGAGCGTAGGTGGACGTCCACCGCGTAGCCTGCAGCGTCAAACGCTGGCTGAAGTGATCGAGCCGCGTTACACCGAACTGTTGAATCTGGTCAACGACGAGATTCTGCAATTACAGGAGCAGCTGCGCCAGCAAGGCGTGAAACATCATCTGGCGGCCGGGATCGTGCTGACCGGTGGTGCGGCGCAGATTGAAGGTTTGGCAGCCTGCGCACAGCGCGTGTTCCACACGCAAGTGCGCATCGGACAGCCGCTTAACATCACTGGCCTGACAGATTATGCGCAGGAGCCGTATTACTCTACGGCGGTTGGCCTGCTGCATTACGGCAAAGAGTCACACATGAACGGTGATGCAGAAACGGAAAAACGTGCTTCAGTGGGCAACTGGTTTAAACGAATCAACAGCTGGCTGAAGAAAGAATTTTAATTTTTGAAAAAGGAGATCATGCTGGCAATGTTTATGATCTCCAGGCGACAGGCACATAACGGAGAGAAATCATGTTTGAACCTATGGAATTAACCAATGACGCGGTGATTAAAGTCATCGGCGTCGGCGGTGGCGGTGGCAACGCCGTAGAGCACATGGTACGCGAGCGTATCGAAGGTGTGGAATTCTTCGCTGTAAACACCGACGCGCAAGCGTTGCGTAAGACAGCGGTCGGCCAGACGATCCAGATCGGGACCAATATCACTAAAGGTCTTGGCGCAGGTGCGAACCCAGAAGTGGGTCGTAACTCTGCAGAAGAGGATCGAGAAGCACTGCGTGCTGCGCTGGATGGTGCAGACATGGTGTTCATCGCAGCTGGCATGGGCGGCGGTACCGGTACCGGTGCAGCGCCAGTTGTAGCTGAAGTGGCAAAAGACTTGGGTATCCTGACTGTTGCGGTGGTGACTAAGCCATTCAATTTTGAAGGCAAAAAGCGTATGGCTTTTGCTGAGCAGGGTATCGCGGAACTGTCTAAGCATGTCGATTCACTGATCACTATTCCAAACGACAAGCTGCTGAAAGTTTTGGGTCGCGGTATTTCTCTGTTGGATGCGTTCGGCGCAGCTAACGACGTATTGAAAGGCGCAGTACAGGGTATCGCTGAACTGATTACGCGTCCTGGCCTGATGAACGTCGACTTCGCGGACGTGCGTACCGTGATGTCAGAAATGGGTTACGCCATGATGGGTTCCGGCGTGGCATGCGGTGAAGACCGTGCAGAAGAAGCGGCAGAAATGGCGATCTCTTCTCCACTGTTGGAAGACATCGATCTGTCTGGCGCGCGCGGCGTGCTGGTCAACATCACTGCGGGCTTCGATCTGCGTCTTGATGAGTTCGAAACCGTGGGTAACACCATCCGCGCCTTCGCATCTGACAACGCAACCGTGGTTATCGGTACTTCTCTGGATCCAGAGATGAACGACGAACTGCGTGTGACTGTGGTGGCAACCGGCATCGGCATGGATAAACGCCCTGAAATCACTCTGGTGACCAACAAACCGGCCACCCAGCCAGTGATGGATCATCGCTACCAGCAGCACGGCATGGCGCCGCTGCCGCAGGAGCAGAAACCGGCTGCGAAAGTGGTGAATGACCAACCGACTGCATCCAGTAAAGAACCCGATTACCTTGATATTCCAGCCTTCTTGCGTAAGCAGGCAGACTAAGAATATCCCGAGAATTGGGATTCTCCGCTCTTTGTGCTAAAGTATTCGCCCGCTGGTAATTTATACTGGCGGTCGGACAGGTAATATTGCGAGATAAAGCGATGATCAAACAAAGGACACTAAAACGTATTGTTCAGGCGACTGGTGTCGGTTTACATACCGGCAAGAAAGTCACACTGACGTTACGCCCTGCGTCGGCTAACACCGGGGTCATCTATCGTCGCACTGACTTGAATCCACCGGTAGATTTCCCGGCTGATGCAAAATATGTGCGCGACACCATGCTGAGTACTTGCCTGGTGAATGATGAAGGCGTGCGTATTTCAACAGTTGAACACCTGAACGCCGCATTGGCGGGCTTGGGCATCGACAACATTATTGTTGAAGTTGATGCACCGGAAATCCCGATTATGGATGGCAGTGCCGCACCTTTTGTCTATCTGCTGATGGATGCAGGCATCGAAGAGCTGAACAGCGCGAAGAAATTCGTACGCGTTAAGCAAACGGTGCGTGTGGAAGATGGCGATAAGTGGGCCGAGATCAAACCGTATAACGGTTTTTCACTCGACTTCACTATCGACTTCAAACATCCAGCGATCGACTCAAGCTCGCAGCGTTACCAGCTCAACTTCTCGGCTGAGAACTTTGTTCGCCAAATCAGCCGTGCGCGCACTTTTGGCTTTATGCGTGAAATCGAATATCTGCAGTCTAAAGGCCTGTGCCTGGGCGGTAGTTTAGATTGTGCGATTGGCCTCGATGATTTCCGCGTATTAAACGAAGACGGTCTGCGCTTTGAAGACGAATTTGTTCGTCATAAAATGCTCGATGCGATCGGCGACCTGTTCATGTGCGGCCACAACGTTATTGGCGCGTTTACCGCCTTTAAATCTGGCCATGCGTTGAACAACAAGTTGCTGCAAGCGGTTCTGGCTAAGCAGGAAGCCTGGGAATGGGCGACCTTCGAAGATGAAGCAGAACTGCCACTGGCATTCAAAGCACCAAATTTAGTTCTGGCGTAAGCCAGACATAAAACGGCAGGTTTCGCTGACACCCTCTCCGGTCAGTTGAACCTGCCGTTTTTTATTGCCTCGCTTTTAATCCTGCCAAACCGATCTCAATTCGCTGTTGTGACTGGCGAAACCCTGTACAAAAAAACGTGAATTCCGCCGAAGCCCCTCTAATGACTGGTGTCGAAGCCCCACATAAGTGCTATCATCTGGCGCTCATATAAGCTGGGTAACGCTAATTCTGGCGACCGCTTTATCACTTTATTCAATGCATTGTGGACGGATTGTGATCGGGATTTTCTCACGCTGGCGACAATTAGGTAGACGCTATTTCTGGCCACATCTCCTGTTGGGGATGGTGGCGGCCAGTTTAGGCTTGCCTGCCTGCGCGCAAAGTGCTGAGCCCAAAGCAAATGATTCGCCGATCAGTAGCCTGTTTGTCGGCAATGTTGTCCACTTTGATCATCTGATTCGTCTGCAGGAAAGCGTGCGTCGACCGAATTTCAACGTCGATTACTGGCACCAGCATGCGATTCGCACGGTTATTCGCCACCTTTCGTTTAGCATGACGCCGCCCGCTCAGGCGGAAGCCGATCAAGCTGTGCCGCTGGCGGCACAAAAGCTAGCGTTGATTGGTTCGCTTCAGGCGCTGCTGACTTCTCACGCGCAAGCGCTGACTGTTGTTGAGCCGCAACAAAACCTGCGTAACAACGAACCACAAATCCATTCTTCTGCTGATTGGCAGGCTGCTATTCATGGCATCCGCGCCGGGCCTTTCATTGCTTAACTGCTAACGTTTTTTCCACATCCTGTATCAGATTTTGCAGTCCGTGAGATCACGACTGAATTGAGAAAAATTTATCATGTTAATCAAATTGTTAACTAAAGTATTTGGCAGCAGCAACGATCGTACTCTGCGCCGTATGCGTAAAATCGTAGATGTCATCAATAAGATGGAGCCGGATTTCGTTAAGCTCTCTGACGATGAACTGAAAGCGAAAACTGACCTGTTCCGTGAGCGCCTGAAAAAAGGCGAAAGCCTTGAGAGCCTGATTCCTGAAGCCTTTGCTACCGTACGTGAAGCGAGTAAGCGCGTCTTCGGTATGCGTCACTTTGATGTGCAGCTGATTGGCGGCATGGTGCTCAACGAGCGCTGCATCGCAGAGATGCGTACCGGTGAAGGTAAAACCCTGACTGCGACCTTGCCCGCTTACCTGAACGCATTAAGCGGCAAAGGCGTGCACGTGGTTACCGTCAACGACTATCTGGCGCAGCGTGATGCTGAAAATAACCGTGCACTGTTTGAATTCCTTGGCCTGACCATCGGTATCAACCTGCCAAACATGCCAGCCGTGGCGAAGCGTGCAGCTTATGCCGCTGACATCACCTACGGCACCAATAACGAATATGGCTTCGACTACCTGCGCGACAATATGGCGTTCAGCCCGGAAGAGCGCGTGCAGCGTAAATTGCATTACGCATTGGTGGATGAGGTCGACTCAATCCTGATCGATGAAGCGCGTACGCCACTGATCATCTCTGGCCCGGCTGAAGACAGTTCTGAACTGTATACCAAAGTTAACAAGATCATCCCGCATCTGGTGCGTCAGGAAAAAGAAGACTCTGAAACCTTCCACGGCGAAGGCGATTTCTGGGTCGATGAAAAAGCGCGCCAGGCACACATGAGCGAGCGCGGTTTGGTAAAAGTTGAAGAGTTACTGGTTAGCCAAAACATCATGGTAGAAGGCGAGTCGCTCTACTCACCGACCAATATCATGTTGATGCACCACGTTACTGCGGCGCTGCGTGCTCATGCACTCTTCACTCGCGATGTTGATTACATCGTTAAAGATGGCGAAGTGATCATCGTTGATGAGCACACCGGCCGTACCATGCAAGGTCGCCGTTGGTCAGATGGTTTGCATCAGGCGGTTGAAGCGAAAGAAGGCGTGGAAATCCAGAATGAAAACCAGACGCTGGCTTCAATCACCTTCCAGAACTACTTCCGTATCTACGAGAAACTGGCCGGTATGACCGGTACTGCAGATACCGAAGCATTTGAATTCAGCTCCATCTATAAGCTCGACACTATCGTGGTGCCAACTAACCGTCCGATGGTGCGTAAAGATATGGCCGATCTGGTCTACATGACCGAGAAAGAGAAGATCGACGCCATTATCGAAGACATCCGTGCCTGTACCGCCAAAGGGCAGCCGGTGTTGGTGGGGACCATTTCGATTGAAAAATCGGAAGTCGTGTCCAACGAACTGACACGCGCTGGCATCAAACATAGCGTACTGAATGCCAAATTCCACGCCAGCGAAGCGGATATCGTTGCCCAGGCGGGGCAACCTGCAGCGGTTACTATCGCAACCAACATGGCGGGTCGTGGTACCGATATCGTGCTGGGCGGTAGCTGGCAGGCTGAGCTCGCCGCCATGGACGAGCCAACTGAAGAGCAGATTCAGGCGATGAAAGAGGCATGGAAGCTGCGTCACGATGCGGTACTGGCTGCGGGCGGTCTGCACATCATTGGTACTGAGCGTCACGAATCTCGCCGTATTGATAACCAGCTGCGTGGTCGTGCGGGTCGTCAGGGTGATGCCGGTTCTTCACGCTTCTACCTGTCGATGGAAGATGCATTGATGCGCATCTTCGCTTCTGATCGCGTATCTAACATGATGCGTAAACTGGGCATGAAGCCAGGCGAAGCGATTGAGCATCCATGGGTGACCAAAGCGATTGCCAATGCTCAGCGTAAAGTGGAAAGCCGTAACTTCGATATTCGTAAACAGCTGCTGGAATACGATGATGTTGCCAACGATCAGCGTCGCGCCATCTACAGCCAGCGTAACGAACTGCTGGATGTGTCTGATGTGTCTGAAACCATCAATAGCATCCGTGAAGATGTCTACAAAACTACCATTGATACCTACATTCCGCCGCAGTCACTGGAAGAGATGTGGGATGTTGCCGGCCTGGAAGAGCGTCTGCGTAACGACTTCGATCTGAACTTGCCTATTGCTGAGTGGTTGGATAAAGAGCCCGATCTTCACGAAGAGACGCTGCGCGAACGTATCATGACCCACGCCGCGGAAAGCTATGCTGCCAAAGAAGAAGTGGTTGGCGAAGAGATGATGCGCAACTTTGAGAAAGGCGTGATGCTGCAAACGCTGGATTCGCTGTGGAAAGAGCATCTGGCGGCGATGGATTATCTGCGTCAGGGGATTCATCTGCGTGGTTATGCGCAGAAAGATCCGAAGCAGGAATACAAACGTGAATCCTTCTCTATGTTTGCGGCGATGCTGGAGTCACTGAAATACGAAGTGATCAGTACCCTGAGCAAAGTTCAGGTGCGCATGCCAGAAGAAGTGGAAGCGATGGAGCAGCAGCGCCGTGAAGAAGCTGAGCGATTAGCGCAGCAGCAACAGTTGAGCCACGTTGATGATGCCACCGCCGCAGCCGAAGCGTTAGCGGCACAAGGCGGAGAGCGTAAAGTAGGGCGTAACGATCTTTGCCCATGTGGTTCCGGTAAAAAATACAAACAGTGCCACGGCCGTCTGGCCTGATAAAAAAGGAGCCTTCGGGCTCCTTTTTTTTGCTTACGATTTAGCGAGTTATCGCCATTAGTTTCTCTTCATTTAGGCGCACGCCATGATACGGCAGCGTCACCAGCAGACCATCCGGCAAGCCAGCTCGCTTCAACAGCGCTCGGCTTTGGAACAGTAGCTGATGGTAATTGTTATCGCTGATACTTGGATAGCTCTCATTCCACACCGTGGCAATAATCTGACGCTTGGAGGTAATCCGTAGCAGCAGGCAGGAGAAAAATCGTTTTTGCGCTTCATTCAACGAAATAACTTTGTGTTCAGGCCACCATGTTAAGGTGTTCTGAGCGCTGTCTAACGTCAGGATGTCATGAAATACCAGATGGCGTAGGGCATGTAATTGTTCCGGCGTATTTTGTGCCAGAAACGTTGTTTCTTTGAATTCCATAGGTAATCGGGTTTGGCAGAAGAAAGTGGCTGCGAGTATTCCCAACATTCCCGGTTGCGATCATTACGACATGTCTTAATCACTGGCTTTTGTGCTGCGCGGGGCGTCGCTTTCCTCTCAACGGTTAACATCACTCCATGTCTGATTTACACTCAGCGCTCATTTATTAAAAGCGGAATCCAGCTTATGAAACACCTGCAGGTTGCGGTGGGCATCATTCGCAATACAGAACGTCAAATCTTCCTTGCCCAGCGTGCGGCTAGCTCCTATATGGCGAATAAATGGGAGTTTCCTGGCGGAAAAATTGAACAAGATGAATCTGCCGAGCAGGCGCTCAAGCGTGAGTTGATGGAAGAAACCGGTATTGAAGTCACATCGGCAAGCGCAATTGGTCAGGCCGATCACAGTTATGAAGATCTGCGCGTTACGCTGCATTTCTTTCTGGTTGAAGGCTGGAACGGCGAACCTTATGGCCGCGAAGGTCAGCCACAGCGTTGGGTCGAACAGCAGGATTTGGTCGCGGATGAATTTCCGCCTGCGAACCATGAACTGATCAGCCGATTAGTGGCTGGCGAGATTTAAGTGAAGGGGCAGTAGGCCCCTTACTTTTACTGCTGTTCTTCGCTCCAGTCATCGCTGTCCATCTGGTCACCGCTGCTGGGAATGCGTTTCTCTTCTGCTGCCCATTCACCTAAATCAATCAGCTGGCAACGTTTACTGCAGAATGGCCGCCACGGGCTCAATTCATCCCAAATCACATCGCGACGACAGTTGGGGCAAGGTACGGTAATCATCTCTTCCGGCATAACTTCCTCTAACAACAAGCTAATTCAAAATTCAGTCGTGCGGGTACTTCTCCGCGTTCGCTGTCTAAGGGCAGGAAACGAATCGCATAACGGCTTTTGTGGCCCGATACTTGCGGATACAGCGCGTCTTCCAGCGTTAATTGCAGGCGCAGCAAATCAGATCCTTCGGCGTTATCCTGATAAAAGCCGTTGAGGCTGGTTTGATGACGAAAGATGCCAGACTGTCGCACTAAATCGAGGATCATCGTCAAACTATTACGCAGCGGATTCAGTGATTCCAGCCAGCCATTGACCTGAACATCTCGCACCGCTTGTTCCTGATGCAGCCAGATATGCAGGCTTGGAAGATCGAAACTGCAGCAGCCGCCAGGAATGCTCAAACGCTGACGCACCAGAGCAACCAGTCGATCTTCTCGTAACTGTTGGCCCATGCGCGGTGCCGCCATCAGTTCGCTTGAGTATTGCTTCAACTGCTGACGCAAATTATTCACGCGCAGTTCGTCAATGCCCGGCACATCCAGCCATGCGCGTAATTTTTGCTGTTGGCGCTCCATTTCTTTAAGCAATTCAGTGCGCATATCGCCGCGCTCAAAAATATCCAGCAAATCACTGAGGATGCGGAACACGCCAAGTGCTGATACCGAACCGCTAACCGGCACCGTTTCATGCAACTGATCAATCAGATATTCGACGCGCAGCCAGGTACGCATCTTCTCGTTCAAAGGGTGTTCAAACATAACAACTGTGCTCATGATGTTAATCCTTTCCGGTTGCTGCCAGGCGTAGATAGCGCTGGTGAAACTCAGCAACGCGCGGTAGCACCTGCTCAGATGTACCGCTGTTATCAATGATGTCATCCGCACAGGCTATGCGCTGTTCGCGACTGGCCTGTGCGGCAAGAATATTTTTCGCCTGACTCAGCGAAATGCCATCCCGCTGTTGTGTGCGTTGCAACTGCGTGGCGGTATCCACATCCACTACCAACACGCGATCGGCCTGATGCTGTAAGCCGTTTTCGACCAACAGCGGCACCACCCAAAGCACATAAGGTGAAGTAGCCAGTAACTTTAATTGTTGCGTGCGGGCATTAATGAGTGGATGAAGCAATTGATTGAGCCAGTTTTTCTCTTGCGGCTGCTGGAAAATAATTTCACGAAGCCGTGCACGATAGAGCGTGCCTTCTGCCGTCAGAATGGTGTCTCCATGACGCTGAGCAATCGCCTTTAAGGCCGGCGTTCCAGGCTCAACAACTTCTCTGGCAATGACGTCAGCGTCAATAATATCAACGCCCAGCGCTGCGAAAGCGTTGGCAATAGTGGTTTTACCACTGCCAATGCCGCCGGTGAGCGCAACGGTATAAGGCATAACGTTCTCGCAAAATTTATATCGTGAGCGGCGATTAACCACAGCAAGATGAGAGCATGATCACAATCATTTTTCTCAGCTAAATTTAAGGGATTGTAGCCTAAATAAAGTGAAATTCGCAGTCTTGTCGCGGAACGAATGGTGCGTATGATAACGACACTGGAGCCGTGAGCGCTACCCGAACCGCGGTTCGTCGTCACTAACCAGGATAATCAGCTATGCGCATTGAAGAAGATCTAAAACTGGGCTTTAAAGATGTTTTGATCCGTCCAAAACGTTCCACGTTGAAAAGTCGTTCCGAGGTTGAACTGGAACGCACCTTCACCTTTAAACACTCAGGCTTGAACTGGAGTGGCATTCCGATTATTGCTGCCAACATGGATACCGTCGGCACTTTCACGATGGCTGAAGCTCTGGCGAGTTTTAACGTATTGACCGCAGTCCATAAACACTACAGCGTGCAAGAGTGGCAGGCATTTGTGCAGCGCGTGCCAGCGGCGGTGCTGAGTCATGTGATGGTCTCATCCGGTACCTCCGAATCAGATTTCACCAAATTATCCGCCATTCTTGCGTTAACGCCGCAGCTTAACTTTATCTGCATCGACGTTGCTAACGGTTACTCTGAGCATTTTGTTCAGTTCCTGCTACGCGTGCGTGAAAGCTTCCCGGGTAAAACCATCTGCGCAGGTAACGTGGTCACCGGTGAAATGGTGGAAGAGCTGATTTTGTCTGGCGCAGACATTGTCAAAGTGGGCATTGGTCCCGGCTCGGTTTGCACCACACGCGTGAAGACCGGCGTTGGCTACCCTCAGCTTTCAGCCGTTATTGAGTGCGCGGATGCGGCACACGGCTTAGGCGGACAGATCGTTAGCGACGGCGGCTGCTCGGTTCCTGGCGACATTGCCAAAGCTTTCGGTGGTGGCGCAGACTTCACTATGCTCGGCGGCATGCTTGCGGCTCATGATGAGTGTGAAGGAACCGTTGTTGAAGATCACGGCGAGAAATTTATGCTGTTCTACGGTATGAGCTCCGAATCTGCCATGAAACGCCACGTTGGCGGTGTGGCGCAATATCGTGCGGCGGAAGGAAAAACCGTGCGCTTGCCGGTGCGCGGCCCGGTTGAGGAGACGGTTAAAGATATCCTCGGTGGCTTACGCTCAGCTTGCACCTACGTCGGTGCGGAACGATTGAAAGAGCTGACGAAACGCACCACCTTTATCCGCGTTGCTGAACAAGAGAACCGCGTGTTCACGCGCTGATCTCAGACATCGGGCGCGCATCGCGCGTGCCCGTTAGCGAATTGCATCGCCAAGACCAAATACCGGCAGATACATCGCAATCACTAGGGTGCCAACAATTCCGCCAATTACCACCATCATCATCGGTTCCAGCGATGCCGCCAGAGCATCAGCGCGCGCTAACGTTTGCGCTTCATGCCATTCCGCCAGACGCGCCAGCATCACATCCAGCGCACCCGCTTCTTCGCCAACCCGGATTAGCTGGGCACAAAGGGGAGTGAACAACAGATGTTGTTGCAGCGCCTGATGCAGCGGCGCACCCGCAGCAATGTGCTGCTGCAACTGAATGATGGCATCGCGCCATAACCGGGAAACCAGCGTCACCTCAACCGCCTGCAGACTTTGCAGCAGGGTTAAACCGGATTGCTGCGTAAGTTGCAGGATGGCGTATATCTGGCTGAGCTGCCCGCCGCGCCACAGCGGTGATAACAGCGGCATGCGCAGCAGCCATTGATGTACGCGCTTTTGCCACGCTACTGAACGACGATAAGTTTGCTGCACCATCCCGATAAATACGGCGCATATCAGCGACAGCGGCAGTGCGGCTTTCTGTAATAGCTCCGATAGCGACATCACCGCAGCAGTAAAAGCGGGCAGCGGTGCGTCAAAGCTGGCATAGACGGAGACAAACTCCGGCAAAACAAACAGCAGCATGCCAGCACTAACCGCCAGCGCCACCAGCAAGATAAACAGCGGATAACGCAGCGCCTTGACCACTTTCTGCCGTAAGTATTGTTGTTTACTTTGCTGCTGCGCCAACTGGCGACAGCACTCGTCGAGCTGGCCGGTTAACTCACCCACTTGCATCAACGCGGGAAACAATGGTGGAAAGATATGCGGCCACTCCTGCAGTGCTTGTGAGAAGGGCTCACCGGCGATAACGCGGCGCTGCAATCCCTTGAGTAGTACCCGCCAACCGGCATGGGGATGGCCTTCTGCCAACAGAATCAAACTCTCCGCCAGCGGCAAACCGGCCTTCAGTAGCGTCGCCAGTTGCCGCACCAGGTCGATTTTTTGCTGCCACTTCCAGTCGCGCGAACGCCAGCATTTTCCACGCTGCCAGCTCACCGGCAGCATGCCGCGATCGGAGAGTTGATTGAGCAACGCATCCTGGCTGGCGTTAAGTGATTCGCCTTCCTGCAGCACGCCCATGGTATCGAGCGCCTGCCAGCGGAAATGATAGAGATTAGCCATCGCCCAATCCCACCACGCGCTGCATCTCTTCAAAAGACGTATCGCCGCGACTAACCGCTTCCAGCCCCGCAGCCAGCAAGGTTTTCATTCCCTGTTCATTTGCCAGCGTGAGCAGATGTTCCAGCGGCATATCTGCCGAAATAGCATTCTGCAATTTGCTGGTTACCGGCAAGATTTCAAACAGCGCCAGCCGCCCGTAATAGCCGGAAAAGCAGTGATCGCAGCCGGGCGCTCGCCAGGTTTGCAGCGTGCCCGGCCAGAGTTCGGCCGGCAGATGGGCGATAGCTTGTCCCGGCTGGCGACAATGCACGCACAGGCGTCTGACCAGACGCTGCGCCACCACTAACTGCAAAGCGGGACCCAGCAAATAGCCGGGAATATCCATCTGGCGCAGGCGCGTCAGTGTTTCGGCGGTTGAGTTGGTATGCAGTGTGGAAAGCACCAAATGGCCGGTCTGCGCGGCTTTGACGGCAATGCTTGCCGTCTCGGCATCACGGATTTCCCCCACCATAATCACATCGGGATCCTGGCGCAGCAGGGCGCGCAGTACACGGTTGAAATCGAGCCCGCTGCGCGGTTGGATCTGCGTTTGATTGATGCCATCCAGCGGAATCTCAACCGGATCTTCCACGCTGCATACATTCTTTTCCGGCACGTTCAGCGCGCTTAATCCGCTATAGAGCGTGAAGGTTTTACCGCTGCCGGTGGGACCGGTGACCAGAATCAAACCTTGCGGTTTCGCCAGCGCACTTTTCAGCAAGCGCAGTTGGGCGGCGGGCATGCCGAGTTTATCGAGCGTGATGGCGCTGTTTTCACTTTGCAGCAGCCGTACCACGGCTTTTTCACCCTGGCTTACCGGCAGTGTTGAAAGACGAAACGCTGCCAGTTTGTCGTCTATTTCCAGCGTAAACTGTCCGTCCTGCGGTAGACGCCGTTCGGCGATGTCCAATCCACCGAGGATTTTCAGGCGCGCCAAAATCGCAGCGGGTTGTGCTTCAGAGGGCTGAGGCAGTTTGTGTAACACGCCATCGATGCGCAGACGCACCCGCAATCCCTGGCGCTGCGGTTCGAAATGCACATCTGAGGCACGGCGCTGAATGGCCTGACGCAAAATCTGATCGACCGCGTTAATCGCTGACTCAGCGCTGGCGTGTTCTCGCGGTGCTGCAACGGCATCCGGTTCGTGCAGTAACTGCTCAAGGCGTGCTGCAGGCCAGCACTCGACGTCCACCTTGCACTGGCTAGCGAACTGTAACGCCTCCAGCAGCAGTGGATCGGGCGTGTCGGCTACCGCTACGCGCAATAGCGTGGCGTCGTGATGCAGTATCACTGCCTGATAACGTGCGCACAACGCATGCAGCGCACTATTAGGATTGTCCATCAGTTGGCATCCTTGTCGGCAAAGCGGAACTGTTCGAGGCAGCTATCGCGCAGGCTGCTGTTATCGCTGGTGCAGCTGCGTTGCCAGCTCAACGTGCCATCGGTTGCGCTCCAGATTGGCAGCATTTCAACCGTCAATCCGCTAAGACTTTCCTGGCCGGTCAGATTGATGGTTCCATTAATCACGCTGAGCGTTGCCACATAGCGCGAACCTTTGGCCACCGGAATACCGCGTTGTCCTGCCTGACATTGCGCAGGTCCGCCACGCTCAATGGCGCAGAGTTCTACGGCTGTTTTGTACGGCACCATGGTTTGCAGCATGTCGGTGAGCGCTGCACGTTGCAGGTAGTTTTGATAGGCCGGTAAACCGATGGCGCTGAGAATGGCGACGATACCAATCACAATCATCAATTCGATGAGGGTAAAACCGCGTTGTCTGTCCATAGTGAAGCTCCTTGTTGTGGAGCCGCTACGGTAGAAAAGGGCGAGGGAAAGCGGAAGTCAGGCCTGCGCGAGGCTGGAAAGCATCACGCAGAAAATCGTCAAAATTACAGCAGAGAGAACAGCGTTTTGGAAGCCATCTCGCATATGCCGCGCTAACCGGCGGCAGACGCAGAGCATCATAGTTCGCGAAAACGCATCGACAGATCCAGCGCACGCACATGCTTGGTCAGCGCGCCAACAGAGACATAATCAACGCCGGTCTGGGCAATTTGCGGCAACGTGGTTTCGGTTACGTTGCCTGAGACTTCCAGCAGCACGCGCTTATTGGTTAGCGCAACCGCTTCATGCATCATCTCAAGGCTGAAGTTATCGAGCATGATGATGTCCGCTCCGGCATCGATGGCATCCTGCAGTTCCGTCATCGATTCGACTTCAACTTCTACCGGCACATCGGGCGACAGCCACAGCGCTTTTTCCACGGCGTTACGCACCGAGCCGCTGGCGATAATGTGGTTCTCTTTGATAAGAAAAGCATCCGACAGGCCTAAACGATGGTTGTTACCGCCACCGCACAGCACTGCATATTTCAGCGCGGTACGCAGGCCTGGCAAGGTCTTGCGCGTATCAAGCAACTGAGCTTCGCTGCCCGCCAGCAGGGCGACATAACGGCTGACCTCGGTGGCCACGCCGGACAGCGTTTGCACGAAGTTGAGCGCGGTGCGTTCTGCGGTTAACAGCAGGCGCGCCGGACCGGTAAGCTCGAACAGCAGCTGATCGGCAACCAGTTTTTGTCCATCTTCAACATGCCAGGTAAGAGTGACTTTATTGCCAAGCTGGATAAAGACTTCTTCCACCCAGCGTTTACCACAAAAAACACCGGCTTCACGGGTGATGACTTTTGCCACTGCCTGTTTTTCTGCCGGCAGCAGCAACGCGGTGATATCACGATCCGCATCCACTTCGCCGCCTAAATCCTCCTGAAGCGCCCGGGCAACGGCTTCGGGGATATCCTGTTCAATACGTTTAATCAGTTCCTGACGGCGATGATCGGGATCGTAACGACGCGTTGCCATGGTTTTGCCACTCCACAAGACGAGATTTTGTGCGCTCACCTTAGCCTGATTTATCGGTCATTGCCAGTTGCTGGTGGTGAAATGTTTAGTATCCTGAACTCACCTGCGCGGCGCATTAAGTCGCAAGCCTGTTGAGTGAAACATGTTATTCTCAGCCTGATTTTGCTTAGGATTTAACAGCATGAAACTGGAAGAGGGCTGGATTACCAGCGCGCGTAAAGTACCTTCACCACACTTCAATCAGCGTCCAAATGATGAAGTGCCCTCGCTGTTGGTGATTCACAACATCAGCTTACCGCCCGGTGAGTTTGGCGGGCCGTGGATTGATCGCTTATTTACCGGCACGTTGCCTGCCGATGCGCATCCCTATTTTGCGGACATCGCCCATTTACGCGTGGCGGCGCACTGTTTAATCCGCCGCGACGGCGAGCTGGTGCAATATGTCTCTTTCGATCAGCGCGCCTGGCACGCCGGCGTGTCGCAGTTTGAAGGACGTGAAAGCTGCAACGATTTTTCCATGGGCATTGAACTGGAAGGCACTGATACGCTGCCCTATACCGATGCGCAGTACGCGACTTTGCAACAGGTGACTCACCTCCTGCTGCAGCACTATCCGTTGACGCCTGCGCGCATCACCGGCCATAGCGATATCGCACCAGAGCGGAAAACCGATCCCGGTTCCTCTTTTGACTGGTTGCGCTATAAAGAATCCATCAGGCAGGAGAATCCCTGAGACAGCAGGAGCGGGTATGACGTTGTTTAGCTTGTTATTAGTTTTAGGTTGGGAACGCCTTTTTAAGTTGGGTGAGCATTGGCAACTGGACCATCGGCTTGAGCCGCTGTTTCGTGGCCGCCAGCGTTTTTCCCTGCTGCGCACGCTGATGATGACAGTGATAGCGATGCTGATCGTTTGGCTGGTGGTGTGGAGCCTGAAAGGCATTCTGTTTGGCGTGGCGCAACTGTTGTTCTGGATTGTGGTGGGATTACTGTGTATCGGCGCGGGTTCGGTGCGACTGCACTATCACAGCTATCTCAAAGCGGCGAGTCATGACGATGAAGCGGCGCATCAGGCGATGGCGGCCGAACTGACGCTGATTCACGGTGTGCCGGTTGAGTGCAGCGAGCGCGAGTTCCTGCGTGAACTGCAAAATGCGCTGATTTGGATTAACTTCCGTTTCTATCTTGCGCCGCTGTTCTGGTTTGTGGTCGGCGGACCTTACGGCCCGGTGCTGCTGGTGGGTTATGCGTTTCTGCGCGCCTGGCAGAGTTGGCTGGCGAAACATCATTCGCCGCTGGAGCGCTCGCAGTCAGGCGTTGATCGTCTGCTGCATGTGCTGGACTGGATCCCGGTGCGTTTGGCTGGCGTGGCTTATGCGTTGCTCGGCCACGGCGAACGTGCGTTACCCGCCTGGTTTGCCGCGTTGGGCGATCTGCATCGCCCGCAATATCAGGTGCTGACCAGTCTGGCGCAATTCTCGCTGGCACGCGATCCGCATATGGATAAAGTCGAAACGCCACGGGTTGCGGTGGCGTTGGCAAAGCGCATCTCTCTGGTGCTGGTGGTGGTAGTCGCGCTGTTGACGATCTACGGCACGCTGGTGTGATCGGCGGGCGGCACGCCGAAATCCGGAGTGCCGTCTTCGCGCCAGTCAAAGTATTTCAAACGCGTATGGCGATTCGGATCCCACAGCGGGTCGCCCTCAATTTCGGTGTAATTGCGCGCGTGATACACCAGTACCGCTCTTCCCGCTTCATCCACCGTAAAGCTGTTGTGTCCCGGTCCGTATTGCTGATTATCCCAGCTGGTGGCAAATACCGGCCGCGCGGATTTATGCCAGGCGCTGATGTTGAGTGGATCGGCCAACACATCAATGCTTAATATCCCCAGACAGTAATTTTCATCGGTCGCGCTGGCGGAATAGGTGACAAACAGCTTGTCGCCATGTTGAATCACCGCCGGTCCTTCGTTGACGCTGAATCCCGCACACTCCCATTCATACTCTGGTCGGCTCAGCATCAGCGGGGCGCTTTTTAGCGTCCACGGGTTGAGCAACTCGGCAAGATACAGGTTGGAGTTTCCGGGAATCGCCGGATCTTTTTGCGCCCACAGATACCAGTGTTTGCCTTGATGCTGGAAGTAGGTGGCATCCAGTGAGAAAGAGTCGATGGGCGTATGCACGCGGCGGCAGGGTTGCCAGTTACCGCTCAGCGGATCGGCATCATTGCACACCAGCGCATACATGCGGTGCTGGAACAGGCCATCTTTTATCGCACGCGTCGGTGCGGCGGCGAAATAGATCACCCATTGCCCGTTGATGAGATGCAGCTCCGGCGCCCAAATCAGCGCGCTAAACGGGCCGGTATCCGGTTTGTGCCACACCGTTACCGCTTCTGCCTCAATCAGGCCAGCCAGCGTCGAGGCATAGCGAATCTCCAGTCGGTCATATTCCGGCACCGAGGCGATAAAATAGTAGCCATCGGCATGACGCAGAATAAAGGGATCGGCGCGTTGAGTAATAAAAGGATTGGGCCAGCTCATTTGATCTCTCCAGGTTGCGCAGTCGCAGAGGACGCGATAGGGGATTCGTGGTGTGAATGGGCACGGCGCAGCGCCAGATCGGCCTGAATCGTACGCATTAAGTTGCGATCCACTTTCATTAAACGCACTACGCCGGCGGTGATCAGATATCCGACGCCCGGAATCACCGTGAACAGCAGCATGATGCCATTGATGGCGTTGGGTGCCTGCTGTTTTGCGCCCGCATCGTAACCGTAAATTGACAGCAGGAAACCGACCATCGCCCCTGCAACCGCCAATCCCACTTTGAGGAAGAACAGGTTGCCGGAGAAGCTCATGCCGGTGATGCGTTTGCCGGTTTTCCATTCGCCGTAATCATCCACGTCGGCCATTAGCGACCAATGCAGCGGCGACGGAATTTGATGCAGGATATTCAGCAGGAAGTAGGCGATCACCACCGCAACCGTGGCGTGCGGATCAATCCAATAGAAGCCGCAGGAGAACAGCGCCAGCGCGATGTTGGTCCAGAAGAACACCTTGAGCTTGCACCAGCGATCGGTGAGGATTTTCGCCAGCGTGCTGCCGAACATCATGCCGATCACGCCAAGGCTGATAAACAGCGTGGCAAAGTGCGTTGATTGCCCCATCACCCAGGTAACGTAATACATAGTGGCGGCCATGCGGATAAAACCGGGGCAGACGTTGCAGAAGGTCAGCAGCAGAATGCGCACCCACTGATCGTTTTTCCATACGTCGCGCAGGTCTTGTTTCAAATCATCGTTGCTTGGCGTGGCAGGTCGAATGCGCTCGCGCACCGTGGCAAAGCAGAACAGGAACATCACCAAACCAATCAGCGCCAGCACGCTCATCGCCAGTTGATAGCCGCGCGCTTTGTTGTCACCGCCAAACCATTCGGCCATCGGCAGCAGCGAAAGTGAGAGGATCAGCGTGGCAATGCCCACCATCACAAAGCGATAAGACTGACAGGAAACGCGCTCACCCGGATCGTTGGTAATCACGCCGCCCAGCGAGCAGTAAGGAATGTTGATGGCGGTGTAAGTGAGTGACATCAGGAAGTAGGTGACAAATGCCCAGATGACCTTGTTGTCGTAACTCCACTCCGGCGTGGTGAACATCAATACGCTAAACAGCACGTAAGGCACGGAAACCCACAGCAGCCACGGGCGGAAACGGCCCCAGCGGCTTTGCGTGCGGTCGGCAATCGCGCCCATGATCGGATCAGTAACCGCATCGAGTACGCGCACCGAGAGCAACAGCGTGCCGACCAGTGCCGGGGCTAAACCGAATACATCAGTGTAGAAATAATTGAGGAACAGCATGATGGCACCGCCAATCATGTTGCATCCGGCATCGCCCATGCCATATCCCAGTTTCTCTCTGAACGAGAGGGCTGCTCCTTTCATTGATCGTCTCCAGCGATATGATGAGCAGGAATTATCTTTGCAAAATCAGTTATCTGCTGGGGAGCAAATGGTCGGGTAGATGGACAAAACGCGCGGGCGGGGAAAAGTGTGAGCCAGATCAGAAGTGCTGCCCGGCATCAGCGTGCCGGGCAGGAAACAACATTACGCTTTCTGTAGTTTATTCTTGATGGTGTAACCGATAGCCAGAATCACCAGCCAGACCGGGATCAGCCAGACCGAAATCGCCATACCCGGCGTCATCAGCATGATCACCAGCACACCGGCGAGGAACACCAGGCAGATCCAGTTACCCAGCGGATAGAGCACCGCTTTGAAGCGCGTGGTCACACCTTGCTGGTCTTTCTTCTTACGGAATTTCAGGTGCGCAAGGCTGATCATCGCCCAGTTGATCACCAGCGCAGAGACCACCAGCGCCATCAGCAGGCCAAAGGCTTCGCCCGGCATCAGGTAGTTGATCAGTACGCACAGCAGGGTCGCTACGGCTGAGACCAGAATGGTCGCGACCGGCACGCCACGGCTGTCAACTTTCAGCAGCGCTTTCGGTGCGTTGCCCTGTTGCGCCAGGCCGAACAGCATGCGGCTGTTGCAGTAAACGCAGCTGTTGTAAACCGACAGCGCCGCCGTCAGGATCACCACGTTCAGCGCGTTGGCCACAAAGGCATCGCCCAGCTCATGAAAAATCAGCACGAACGGGCTGGTATCCGCCGTCACGCGCGTCCAAGGCAGCAGCGACAGCAGCACCGCCAATGAACCAATATAGAAAATCAGGATACGCCACAGCACCTGATTGGTGGCTTTCGGAATGCTCTCTTGTGGATTGTCGGCTTCTGCGGCAGTGATGCCCACCAGCTCTAAACCACCAAACGAGAACATGATGATCGCCATCATCATCACCAATCCAGTCATACCGTGTGGCAGGAAGCCGCCCTGATTCCACAGATTGCTGACGCTCGCTTGTGGGCCGCCGTTGCCGCTAAACAGCAACCAGCCACCAAACAGGATCATGCCGATGACCGCGACCACTTTGATAATTGCGAACCAGAACTCCATTTCACCAAACACTTTTACGTTGGTCAGGTTGATAGCGTTGATCAGCACAAAGAAGATGGCAGCCGTGGCCCAGGTGGGGAAATCTGGCCACCAGAACTGCACGTATTTACCGACGGCGGTCAACTCAGCCATCGCCACCAGCACATACAGCACCCAGTAGTTCCAGCCCGAGGCGAAACCGGCGAAGTTGCCCCAGTATTTGTAGGCGAAGTGGCTGAAGCTGCCGGCAACCGGCTCTTCAACTACCATTTCGCCCAGCTGGCGCATAATCAGAAAGGCAATAAAACCGGCGATCGCGTAACCGAGAATCACGGCCGGACCGGCCGATTTAATCACTGATGCGCTGCCCAGAAACAGACCAGTACCTACGGCTCCGCCCAGCGCAATCAGCTGAATATGGCGATTCTTCAAGCCGCGATGCAGCGTGTCGCCATGCTGTTGTTCCATACAAACCTCGTGATGTTGTTATTGTGCACCTGCAGTGCGCGCACTGTAAGGCTGTTTACCCTAATGTATTCTTTTCTTTACGGTATCTGGCGTGCTGTGTGCATGCATGAGCTACCACGGCGTTCAGAATAGTGATAAGCGCGCCGCTTTGCACCTGCTTTTGCTTTTTGTGCTGAGAGATGACTGAAAAAGCAGCAGCATCCTCTGCGCGCGCGTCACATTATTTCTGCCATGAAAAAATCGTGAACACGAATAGCTTTCGCTTATGGTTATGCACCATTTACTCCGCTAACTCAGTGTAAGGTTTGGTAAAAACACAATTATTTAACATTTGCCACAGGCCAACATTTTCCTTCTTTATTCCGGTAAGTTAGTGCAGCGCCATTGGCATAGTCCCCGGAAGTGTGAAGCCCGCCATATAGACACAAGGTGAATACTTTGTTACTTTACCGGCACCATTTTTCAATTGGTATTACCAATTTACTCCGGACGTTTGGCTGATAAGAAGGGAAGATGGCCTACAGTAAAATTCGCCAACCCAAGCTCTCCGATGCGATTGAGCAGCAGCTGGAATCCCTCATTATGGAAGGGACGCTCCAGCCGGGTGAAAAACTGCTCCCTGAGCGTGAACTGGCGAAACAGTTTGATGTCTCACGTCCATCCCTGCGCGAAGCAATTCAGAGCCTGGAAGCCAAAGGCCTGCTGCTACGTCGTCAGGGTGGCGGCACCTTCGTCCAAAAAAATCTCTGGCAAAGCCTGAGCGACCCGCTGGTCGGTCTGCTTGCTGAACATCCAGAATCTCAGTTTGACCTGCTGGAAACCCGCCACGCGCTGGAAGGCGTTGCTGCTTATTATGCGGCACTGCGGGGAACCGATGAAGATCTGCAGCGCATCCGTGACTGCCATCTTAACATTCAGCAGGCACAGGACAGCGGCGATCTCGACGCAGAGGCCGATGCAGTAATGAAGTATCAGATCGCTGTCACAGAAGCGGCCCATAATGTGGTGCTGCTGCATCTGCTGCGTTCCATGGGCCCTATGCTGGAACAAAACGTCCGTCAGAATTTTGAATTGCTCTACGCTCGTCGGGAAATGCTGGCGAAAGTGAGCGGTCACCGCGCCAGTATCTACGAGGCGATTGTGGCGCGTGAGCCAGAACAGGCACGCGAGGCATCCCATCGTCACCTGGCGTTCATTGAGGAAATCTTGCTGGATAGAAGTCGGGAGCAGAGTCGTCGTGAACGCTCCCTGCGTCGTTTACAGCAACGTAAGGAATAACGCACGGCAACGAACGTGCGGAAAACACGACGGGCCTGTCTTCTTGTGCTGTGAACCAGAAGCAAAGCACAAGCAGACAGGCTCCTGATAATTTCAACGTATTAGACACAGATAAGGAATACACCCCATGTCAGAACGTTTACAGAATGACGTGGATCCGATCGAAACTCGTGATTGGCTACAAGCGATCGAATCGGTCATCCGTGAAGAAGGTGTTGAGCGCGCGCAGTATCTGATTGATCAGGTAATGAGTGCAGCACGCAAAGGTGGCGTGAAAGTTGCCGCAGGTTCCTCTGCAATCAGCAACTACATTAACTCTATTGCTGTTGAAGATGAGCCGGAGTATCCGGGCAACACCTCTCTTGAACGTCGTATCCGTTCCGCAATTCGTTGGAACGCCATCATGTCGGTGCTGCGTGCGTCGAAGAAAGATCTGGAGCTGGGCGGCCATATGTCCTCTTTCCAATCTTCCGCGACCATTTATGAAGTGTGCTTTAACCACTTCTTCCGCGCACGTAGCGACAAAGACGGCGGCGATCTGGTCTTCTTCCAGGGTCACATTTCTCCAGGTATCTACGCGCGCGCCTTCCTTGAAGGTCGTCTGAGCGAAGATCAAATGAACAACTTCCGTCAGGAAGTGCAGGGCAAAGGTCTCTCTTCTTACCCGCACCCGAAACTGATGCCTGACTTCTGGCAGTTCCCAACCGTTTCTATGGGCCTGGGTCCATTGAACGCGATCTATCAGGCGAAATTCCTGAAGTATCTGGAACACCGTGGTCTGAAAGACACCTCAGCACAAACCGTTTACGCCTTCCTCGGTGATGGCGAGATGGATGAGCCGGAATCCAAAGGTGCGATCACCATCGCCACCCGTGAGAAGCTGGACAACCTGGTGTTCATCATCAACTGTAACCTGCAGCGTCTGGATGGCCCGGTCACCGGTAACGGTAAGATCATCAACGAGCTGGAAGGCATCTTTGCCGGTGCTGGCTGGAACGTGATCAAAGTGATGTGGGGCGGTCGTTGGGATGAACTGCTGCGTCAGGACACCAGCGGTAAGCTGATTCAGCTGATGAACGAAACCGTGGATGGCGATTACCAGACCTTCAAATCCCGTAACGGCGCGTACGTGCGTGAGCACTTCTTCGGTAAATATCCGGAAACCGCAGCGCTGGTGAAAGACTGGTCAGACGAAGAGATCTTCGCCCTGAACCGCGGCGGCCACGATCCGAAGAAAGTCTACGCTGCACTGAAAAAAGCGCAGGATACCAAAGGTCAGCCAACGCTGATCCTGGCTCATACCATCAAAGGTTATGGTATGGGTGACACTGCCGAAGGTAAAAACATCGCGCACCAGGTTAAGA